>NC_010337.2:0-225000 GCF_000019165.1 Heliomicrobium modesticaldum Ice1 | reverse complement strand
CCGCGACCGTCGCCAATGACCCTTTGGCGGCGCTGTCGCGGGATGTCGAGGTCGAACCGGCGGATACCTCCTGGCAGCAGCCTGGCTCGTCAAGAGCAGGGCGAACCAGGAAAGGTCCGTGCGGACTAAAAGGCACGCAAGAAACGCAACTGTTTGATTTTGAGGGACCGGGTCACTGGTTTCAGAGGAAAAATGTACAGGTTGATTAAGATTGACCGCTATGATAGACTCTGAATTCCGGTGAGCGGACAGACGACGGTACGCCGCAGCAAGCGGCGATGGCCGGAAATGTTCGTGATGGTCGTTCCTCACAGCTAAAGATGATCCGGTGACAATGGCGGAGAGGTCACACCCGTTCCCATCCCGAACACGGCAGTTAAGCTCTCCAGCGCCGATGGTACTTGGGACGGTGGTCCCCGGGAGAGTAGGACGTTGCCGGATCAGCCGGGAAACCGGCAGGCCCGACAGTCTGCGCAGCGATGCCCGGACAGAAGCGGGTCAACATGGGGCTATAGCTCAGCTGGGAGAGCGCTTGAATGGCATTCAAGAGGTCAGCGGTTCGATCCCGCTTAGCTCCACCATACTTGCAGTGATCTCGCCACAAGGCGAGTTTACTATTCCCCCATGCTCCTTGAAAACTGCACAGAGGATAAGTAAAGCGCAAGCGGTTATGGTCGAAGTGATCGATGCCGTCGTTTTACAGACTTTTTTGGATGGTCATGCTTCTAGGGGCTCGTCTATACGAGACGTTTAGATAGCGTGATCCAGACAAGAGGTTTTGACGAGCGACGGATAGGTTGCTACGACAATAATCGATTATAAGGTCAAGTTAGTAAGGGCATACGGCGGATGCCTAGGCGCTGAGAGGCGAAGAAGGGCGCGGACAGCTGCGAAAAGCCACGGGGAGCCGCAAGCAGGCCTCGATCCGTGGATACCCGAATGGGGCAACCCACTTGGAGTCATATCCAAGTATCCCACGCTGAATCGATAGGCGTGGGAGGCCAACCCGGGGAACTGAAACATCTCAGTACCCGGAGGAAAAGAAATCAACCGAGATTCCCTCAGTAGCGGCGAGCGAAAGGGGAAGAGCCTAAACCGCCTCTTCGGAGGCGGGGTTGCGGGACCTTCACCATGTCCCAATTGTCTTAGTCGAAGCGGTCTGGAAAGGCCCGGCACAGCAGGTAACACCCCTGTAGGCGAAAAGGCAAGAAGGATAGAAGGGATCCCAAGTACCGCGGGGCACGTGAAATCCCGTGGGAATCCGGGGGGACCACCCTCCAAGGCTAAATACTCCTCAGCGACCGATAGTGCACAAGTACCGTGAGGGAAAGGTGAAAAGCACCCCGGAAGGGGAGTGAAAGAGAACCTGAAACCGTATGCTTACAAGCAGTCAGAGCGGTTTAACCGTGATGGCGTGCCTTTTGTAGAATGAACCGGCGAGTTGCGGTCACGAGCAAGGTTAAGGCGAAAAGCCGAAGCCGAAGCGAAAGCGAGTCTGAACAGGGCGCATAGTTCGTGGCTGCAGACCCGAAACCGGGTGATCTACCCATGTCCAGGGTGAAGCGGAGGTAAAACTTCGTGGAGGCCCGAACCGACCGACGTTGAAAAGTCGGCGGATGAGGTGTGGGTAGGGGAGAAATTCCAATCGAACCCGGAGATAGCTGGTTCTCCCCGAAATAGCTTTAGGGCTAGCCTCGGGATTAGAATGCGGGAGGTAAAGCGCTGATAGGGCTAGGGGCCTTCACCGGTTACCGAACCCTGTCAAACTCAGAATGCCCGCATTTATGCCCGGGAGTCAGACGGCGAGTGCTAAGATCCGTCGTCAAGAGGGAAACAGCCCAGACCGACAGCTAAGGCCCCCAAGTGCCTGTTAAGTGGAAAACGATGTGGCGTTGCCCAGACAACCAGGATGTTGGCTTAGAAGCAGCCATCATTGAAAGAGTGCGTAATAGCTCACTGGTCGAGTGACGCTGCGCGGAAAATGACACGGGGCTAAACAGGCCGCCGAAGCTTCGGCAAGACGTAAGTCTTGGGTAGGGGAGCGTTCCTTGGGCGTAGAAGTTCAGCCGGAAGGCTAGGTGGAGCGCAAGGAAGTGAGAATGCCGGTATGAGTACGCGAAAAGGCAGGTGAGAATCCTGCCCGCCGCAAGCCTAAGGTTTCCTGGGGAAGGCTCGTCCGCCCAGGGTAAGTCGGGACCTAAGCCGAGGCCGAAAGGCGTAGGTGATGGACAACAGGTGGAGATTCCTGTACCACGTTGGATCGTTTGACCGATGGGGGGACGCAGGAGGATAGGTGAACCATGCCGCCGGTCGAGCATGGCCAAAGACGGTAGCGGAGCGATAGGCAAATCCGTCGCTCATCAACGCGAAGGTCTGATGGGGAGCGAACCTTAGTAGCGAAGTCACTGATTCCAGACTGCCAAGAAAAGCCTCTAGGGAGATGTAACGTGCCCCGTACCGCAAACCGACACAGGTAGGCGAGGAGAGAATCCTCAGGCGCGCGAGCAAACCCTCGTTAAGGAACTCGGCAAAATGACCCCGTAACTTCGGGAGAAGGGGTACTCCGGCGAGCTATGACATCATAGCATCGAAGGAGTCGCAGTGAAGAGGCCCAGGCGACTGTTTAGCAAAAACACAGGTCCCTGCCAAACCGCAAGGTGACGTATAGGGGCTGACGCCTGCCCGGTGCTGGAAGGTTAAGGGGAGAGGTTAACGCTTTGAACCGAAGCCCCAGTAAACGGCGGCCGTAACTATAACGGTCCTAAGGTAGCGAAATTCCTTGTCGGGTAAGTTCCGACCCGCACGAAAGGCGTAACGATCTGGGCACTGTCTCAACGAGGGACTCGGCGAAATTGATCTACCCGTGAAGAAGCGGGTTACCTGCGATAGGACAGAAAGACCCCGTAGAGCTTTACTGTAGCCTGACATTGGATTTTGGTGTGTTTTGTACAGGATAGGTGGGAGACGTGGAAGCCAGGCCGCCAGGTTTGGTGGAGTCGACGGTGGGATACCACTCTGAATGCACTGAAGTTCTAACCTGGCGCCCTGAAGCGGGCGCAGGGACCGTGTCAGGTGGGCAGTTTGACTGGGGCGGTCGCCTCCTAAAAGGTAACGGAGGCGCCCAAAGGTTCCCTCAGACTGGTTGGAAATCAGTCTAAAGAGTGCAAAGGCATAAGGGAGCTTGACTGCGAGACAGACAAGTCGAGCAGGGACGAAAGTCGGGCTTAGTGATCCGGCGGTATGTGAGTGGAAATGCCGTCGCTCAACGGATAAAAGCTACCTCGGGGATAACAGGCTTATCTCCCCCAAGAGTCCACATCGACGGGGAGGTTTGGCACCTCGATGTCGGCTCATCGCATCCTGGGGCTGAAGTAGGTCCCAAGGGTTGGGCTGTTCGCCCATTAAAGCGGTACGTGAGCTGGGTTCAGAACGTCGTGAGACAGTTCGGTCCCTATCCATCGCAGGCGGAGGAAGTTTGACGGGAGCTGCCCCTAGTACGAGAGGACCGGGGTGGACCGACCGCTGGTGTCCCAGTTGTCGTGCCAACGGCAGCGCTGGGTAGCTATGTCGGGAGCGGATAAGCGCTGAAAGCATCTAAGCGCGAAACCGACCCAAAGATGAGACTTCCCACTCGAAAGAGGTAAGACCCCAGGAGGATGACCTGGTAGATCGGCCCGAGATGTACGCGCCGTGAGGCGTTCAGTCGACGGGTACGAATCGGTCGAGGACTTGACCTTTTGCGCAATACTTTGTCCAAAGATGGTTTGATCGATCAAATTGTCTTCTGTGCAGTTTTCAAGGGGCAATAGACGTTTCTTGATTGCCCTTGGTGAGTTCTGTTGGGGTGTAGCCAAGCGGTAAGGCAGCGGACTTTGACTCCGCCATTCGTTGGTTCGAATCCAGCCACCCCAGCCATTTCTCCACATCATCCATGATCCATTAGCTCAGTTGGTAGAGCACCTGACTTTTAATCAGGGTGTCGCTGGTTCGAGTCCAGCATGGATCACCATGCTGGCCCGTTGGTCAAGCGGTCTAAGACACCGCCCTTTCACGGCGGTAACAGGGGTTCGAATCCCCTACGGGTCACCATTTCCCTATTGGGCGATTAGCTCAGCTGGGAGAGCGCCTGCCTTACAAGCAGGATGTCGGCAGTTCGATCCTGTCATCGCCCACCAAAAACGGAGCAGTGGTGTAGAGGCCTAACATGCCAGCCTGTCACGCTGGAGATCGCGGGTTCGAATCCCGTCTGCTCCGCCATCTTTTTAGGTAAATAAAGATGCCATGCGGCTAAACCCGCATGGCATAAGGCTTTTATGGAGGTAAAGACTCCCATTTTTTACACTTCAAAATCAGAGATGACATTGGGCTTTTTTGGCAATCTGGAGAGAATTGAACCCTCGTATACAGCTGAATAAGGATTTTCAATAAAATGAGCGGATGTGTTTTCAAATGAAAATGCATCCGCTTTTTTTGTGCCCTTTTTTAGATAAAAAATTTAAACGATTGGAGGAAATCAAATGTCAAACATCAAGCAAACCGTCAAGTTTTTCAGTCCACTGTCGATTACAACATACCCTTCTCATGAATACGGCGAGTGCGGCGCAGGTGATCTGCCTGAAGAATTATCTCCATCAGAGGCGGTGTATTACATGGATGAAATCCTTTCCGCTATCGAAAAAGAAAAGCTGCCCAGCGAAGGTGACCGTGGTCTGATGGTTTACTTCTACGATGACCAGGCACTATCTGAAAAAATCTATAGCCTCCACCCGACAGTTGAAGAATGGAACGGCAAGCTGTGGGGCGTAATGGTGGCAGAGGTTTATGGTGAGCTGACCGAAGCGGAAACAGACAAACTGCTCGATTTTGCCGTTGGTCAAATGTCTGACGGCTGGGGCGAGGGGTTCGAGCAGCGTCCCATCAAAACGGATGACGGTGAAATCTTCGTCAGCTTCTGGAACAGTGATCATTTCTTCATCAAACCGGAGCGGGAACTGAAACAGGAAAACGAACAAAACTTCAGCGAACAGACGATGGGAGGAATGTAACATGCCCAATCATATCACAAACATACTTACCGCATATGGCGATGAGAAAAAAGTAAGAGCAATGTTTGAAGCCATCAAAAATGATGAGATTGGAATCGGCAGCATTGACTTCAATAAAATTACACCGATGCCCAAACACATCTACAGGGGAGATCTTGGCAAGGAGGAAATAGAAAAGTACGGCGCTGAAAACTGCTGGTACGACTGGAGCATAAAAAATTGGGGAACGAAATGGAACAGCTATGGCTATGACGAACATACCGCAGACAATTTTGACGGCTGCACGGTAAAATTCTTAACCGCATGGAGCAGCGTTAGCGATCTGATGAAAAAGCTGTCCTCTATGTTTCCGGATATCCGTTTCGACTACAAATGGGCGGACGAGGACTTTGGGCATAACACCGGCAAGGCAGAGTATAAAAGCGGCAAAACCTTAAGCTGTTATATCCCGGCGGGCGGTTCTGCCGAAGCCCTTGAACTGGCGGCAAGCATACTCGATATAGACCTTGCCGAAGCAGGATATATCTACAATGAAAGCACCGGCGAATATGAATATGTGGAAGATGAGCCGGATGAAATTCCTAAGATGGGCGGTGTGTAGAAAGACATGCCGCCTATACATATATCGAAAAGGCAAATGAGCATAAGGCGCTACCTGAAAAGGCGGCGTCTTATTTTGTTGCCGGAAAGGAGACTAAAACCTTGGACACAGATGTAAAACCACAACAGAAAAAAGAAAACAGCGACCACGGGCCGCCAAGAAAAATCTATACCGTCCCCCTTCCCAAAGACTTAAACCGGTGCAAAGGCTGTCCTTATCCCGGCGTCGGTTTTATCTGCTGGGACACGGACGGAACCTGCCTGCGCACCGAGATGGACCGGGCCGGCAGGCCGGGGAGGTGATGGATGATTGAACAGCATCATCAGTTGGGTCGGCGGGAAAAAAGCCTTGCGATCCCTTATCTACCAGCGGATGCCCAAGGAGTTTGGACGGTACGTTGAGGTCTTCGGCGGCGGTGGCTGGGTGCTGTTCGGAAAGCCGCCCGGTGCCGACATGGAGGTCTACAACGACTTCAACGCCGACCTTGCCAACCTGTTCCGCTGCGTCAAGGAGCGCCCTTTCGCCCTGCTCAAGGAGTTGAACTTCCTGCCCTTAAACGGCAGGGACGAATTCAACGTCCTGAAAAAATATCTTGAAAAGGAGGAATTCACCAGCGAATACCTGCGGGAGGAACTGGAGCTGGCCCAGCAAAACTTGAGCGGGCCGCAGTTCGAGGAAATCAAGGCCATCCTCATGGAGAGCGCCGTCATGAATGACGTCAAGCGGGCCGCCGCTTTCTTCAAGCTCATCCGCTACAGCTACGGCAGCGGCTGCACCTCATATAGCTGCCAGCCCTTTGATATCCGGAAAACCTTCCACCTGATATGGTCGGGAAGCCGCAGGCTCAAAGACACGGTGATCGAGAACAAGGACTTCGAGGCGTTGATCCGTCAGTACGACAGGGACAACGCCTTTTTTTATTGTGACCCGCCGTACTTCGAAACAGAAGGTCACTACGCAGTGGAATTCCGCAGGGAGGATCACGCGCGGCTGCGGGACACGCTGGCCGGCTGCCAGGGCAAATGGCTGGTGTCCTACAACGACTGCGAATACATCCGGGAACTGTACAAGGACTATCAAATCGAAGCCGTCAGCCGCATCAACAACCTGGCCCAAAGATATGATAACGGCTGTGAATTCCCCGAAGTCCTCATCTCCAACTACGACACCTCGGAGCGCATGCGGGACATCCCCACGCAGATAGGATTGTTTGATCTGATGGACGACTTATACGACACGGAATAGCGGTCTGAAAAAGACCATGCGAAAAAAATTGAATACGCCCCAGTGATGGGGCGCCAAGGAGGAAACAGTTTATGAAAATGATTGAAATGCAAAGCATTGTGGACGGACAGGGCCAGCTCACTGTCCCCGCCCAGTTCCTGAAGGACATGGGACTGGTCCCCGGCGACACGGTGAAGCTCGCTTACATCAACAGTTCCACAGATTCCATCCACAACACCTATAAAGAATTTGTCTTGACACCGCACGGCGTCGCCGCTCTCAAGGACGATGAGGACGCGGAACTCACCTTGCCCCATGAACTGCTGGAGGCGGCGGAGATTCCCTTGGACAGCGACCTGGAGATCGTCTGCGCCAGGGGCACGGTCGTTATTTTGCAGGCCGATCTGCTGGATAGCCTGCCCGATGAGCTGCGGGAGCTGTTCGATGATCTCGGCATCCATCCCGACACCGTCCGGGAAGTCATGAGAAGCGGAGGTGTTTCGGATGGCCGGTAAAGGTATTTACAAGGTGCTGGACGACAAAGGCCGCGTCCTGATCCCCAGGCAGCTCCGCGCCGCCGCAGGGATGCAGCACGGCGACATTATAAAGCTGGCGGTGCAAAAAGGGGTCGTCACCGCCCAAAAGGTTGACCTCATCGAGGTGGGCGACCAGTCCCCGCAGGCGGTGGAGGCGTATGTGTTCTCCGCCGTCAAGACCATGGAAAAGCAAACCCTCCTCTCCCTCGCGGCGCGGCTCATTTCCCTCCTTGAAGAAAACAGCAAAGAGTAAGGAGGCTTTCACATGACGGTTAAAAACGCATTCACCCAGGAGGACTGCATCGAAACCGGGTATGCCATGTACATCGCGGGCAAGGTCGTCGTATTGAAGCCGTCCTCCCTGCCGCCGGAGCGCCGGGACGGCGCGCATCAACTGTACTTTTGCGAAGGTGGCAACGGCAGCAACCCCAACCCCATTGACCGTTCCATCTTCACGGTTTCCCTGGCCGACGGCGAGCGTGCGCGGTGGAACCGCGGCGACGTCCTTGGCATCCTGAAGCCGGAGCTTTTGCCCGACTCCGCCAGGCTGCACCTTTCGCAAATCCGGCCAAGAGGCGTTCTCGACCCGCGGGAGCATGAGCCGAGGTACAGCGGGTACAGCTTTCTGCCGGACGGCAGATACGCCTCGGGCGTGTGGCTCTGCAGCGAAAAGGAGGTCAAGGACTACATCGAGATGCAAAAGGAGTACCAGCACCGGGTAATGATCTGCGACCGCGACGGCTTCTGTGTGTTCGAGATGGTGCGGGGCGAGGTCATCTATCCATTACCGGAAACCATCGAGGCATTCCGCAAAGAGCAAGCGCGGGGCGGCATGAGCATGAACCTGTAAAGACGATGGAGTGTTGCAAGCATGGAACGGAGCCGGGGGACCCGAAGCGAGACCACGGCTTTTTGAATCCATAAAAAAACGAACAGAAAGGATTGAAAACCACATGAAACAGAAAGGCAGGAGAATCTGCGTCCTTGCCCTTGTTCTGTCCTTGCTGCTCTGCGGCAGCGCATACGCCGCGGCGGTCCTGTTCCCCGACATCAAGGGACATTGGGCGGAACAGACCATCATCGAGCTTGCGGAAAAAGGCGTGATCAAGGGCTACCCTGACGGAACGGTCAGGCCGGACGCCACCATCACCAGAGGTGAATTTATCGCCCTGCTGGCCAGGAATCACAAGGTGGACACGGCAGCAGCAGGGAGAGAGCCGCCCACCTTTGACGACATTGCCGGCCACTGGTCGGAGAAAAACATCGAGGCCCTTGTAGACCGGGGCATCCTCGACCCGGCGGATTATGGCGGCGGCTTAAAACCCGATGAACCGATTACCCGCATTGAAATCATCCGAATGCTGGTGCGGGCAATCGGCAAAGGGGAAGAAGCAAAACAGACCACGGACAACACCGGCTTTGCGGACGACAAGTCCATCAAAAGCTCCGACAAAGGCTATGTCAACATCGCAATCCGGTACGATCTGGTCAAAGGCTATCCCGACAACACCATCCGTCCGGAGGGCAAAACCACAAGAGCCGAAGCCTTTACATTGCTTGTGCGGCAGGATGAAGTACTGGAAAAAATCAGAAAAAAGGCAGAAAAGGAGGGCGAAAAGAAACCGCCCTCCGGCAGTTCGGGCGGAGGCTCCGCCAGTTATCCCAGGGCACAGGTTGCATTTGAACTGCCTGCCGCGGCGCACACCGATACAAGCATCACCGTAACGCCTGTCCTTAAATACGCCAAGACGCTCGCTTGGTCGCTCGCAAAAGAAGCCGCGGACGGCAGCGCGCAGCCCCTTGACCTTGCGGAAGCCGTGTCCGGTTCCCTGGATAAAGAGGGCGGCACCATTGTATTCAAGGAAAGCGGCAGCTATACATTGACCGCCTCCGCCACCAATTACGATGGCAAAACGACAAGCTGCTCACAGCATATCACGGTCTATCCGGTGGTGGGCATAGCCTTTGAGCTGCCGCAGCACACCCACACGGATAAAACAGTTTCTATCGAGGTGGCCACCACCGGGCTTGGAAATCTCGACATCGTGTGGTCAGCCACCAAAGACGGCGAGGCTGTGGCATGGGACACGGCTATCGACGGCGACCTCTCCAACGAAGGCGGTACAATCACCTTCAAGGAAAAAGGCGGCTATGGCATCACAGCCACCGTCACCGACGATACGGGGCGCAGCTTTAGCCATTCCTCCTCCATCACGGTCTATCCCGTGGCAAGCGTAGACTTCGAACTCCCCGAAAAAGCGCACACCGATACAACCATTGACCTCATCACAACCCTGTCTGAAATGGACGGCCTCTCTATCAATTGGGGTCTCACCCGAAACGGCGAGGTAGTAGCCATCGGCGATTACCTTGAGGGAGAATTGACGAACGCCGGCGGCGCAATCCGGTTCAAAGAAAAAGGTGTGTACGCTTTAACCGCAACGGTTACCGATGCCACCGGCAGAGAGTATGCAGCCACGTCGGAAACCACGGTGTATCCTGTTGGGGTAGCCGGTTTCTATCTGCCGGAAATAACCCACACGGACAAGGTTGTGACTGTAAAAGCCAGCTTTGAAAACATCGACGCCGCCACAGCGGTCTGGACGCTGACCAGGAACGGCGCACCGGTCACCCTTGGCGACTACGTTGAGGGAACATTGACCAGCAACGGCGGCAGCATCCGATTCAAGGATAAGGGCGAATATATCCTGGCCGCCGCCTTTACCGATCCGGCAGGCAGAACCTACGGCTACTCCTTGCCGGTCACCGTTTATCCCGTTCCAAGCCTTTCGTTTCAGCTTCCGGCCACAGCGCACACCGACAGTGATATCAAGGTAGATACCACATCCGCCGAGCTGGATGGACTGACGGTAGAGTGGCTGGTGGACAACACCTACGGCTTCCAGGATTGGGCCACCTATGTGGACGGCAAATTAGACAATGATGGGGGCACAATCCGCTTCAAGCACGCCGGTGTTTACGAGCTGGTAGCCAGAACGACAGACGCCGCCGGGCGGGTGTTCCTCTTTGAAAACGGGAGCAAGACCGAGGTGCATCCTGTGCTGAACATCCGGTTCAGCTTGCCGGAGGCAACCTATCCCGACCGGACAATCGACTTAAGGACCAGCGGCAATATAGGCGTCCTGCCGGTAGAATGGAGCGTATCCAAGGATGGAATAGCCGTACCCTTTGACGCCTGTGTGGAAGGCGCCCTCAACGCGCAGGGAGGAAAAATCCGTTTTACCCAAGCGGGTCAATATACCCTGACCGCTTCAATGACCGACGCCCTTGGCAGAACCTTCTCCTATACGGATTCTGTCGCGGTCTATCCCATACCTGAAATCCAGTTGGCATTGCCGCAGACCGCGTATGTGGGAGAAGCCGCCGCGGCGGCCGTCAGCGGAAGCGACTTGAAAAACCTCGCCGCCGCCTGGACCATATCGGCAAGCGGCGGCGACAGCAAGCCTTACACGGACTATGCCAGCGGAGATCTGTCCAATCTGGGCGGAAGCGTTACCTTTAAAACGAAGGGCGACTATGTGCTGACCGTCACTATGACGGACGAACTTGGCAGAGCCTTCTCCCAAAGCAAAGCCATTACCGTCTACCCCATACCGGAAATACAGCTAACGCTGCCGCAGGTTGGCTACGCGGGAGAAACCACTTCGGTGTCCGTGAGCGGAAATGATCTTGAAAACCTAAATGCTTCATGGACAATCTCAAAAGACGGCGGTGAGGCTAAAGCTTACACCGATTACGCTGGCGGCAGCCTGACCAACGAGGGCGGCAGCATTACCTTTAAAGCCAAAGGCAGTTATCTCCTCACTGTCACCATGACCGACACCCTGGGAAGGAGCTTTGCAAGAAGCGAGGCAATCACCATCTATCCCATACCGGAAATCCAGTTAAATCTCCCGCAGGTTGGCTATGTGGGAGAAGCGGCCTCCGTGTCGGTAAGCGGAAGCGAGCTTGACAACCTTACCGCCTCATGGTCTATTTCCAAAGACGGCGGCGACAGCAAACCGTACGCCGAGTACGCCGGCGGCAGCCTTTCCAACGTGGGCGGCAATATTGCCTTTAAAGCAAAAGGCGGCTATGTGCTGACTGTTACCCTGACCGACGCCCTGGGCAGAACCTTCTCCCAGAGCAAAGCCGTTGCCGTTTATCCCATACCCGACATGCAAATCAGCCTGCCGCAGCTGACATACAGCGGAGAAGCCCTTCCGGTCACAGTTTCGGGCAATGAACTGGCCGGACTTAACATGGTCTGGCGCATCTCGATAGACGGAGGCGCGTTGGCGCCTTACACCCAGTACGCCGCCGGAACCCTCGGCAATAGCGGTGGAGAGGTGCGGATCAGCACGGACAAGACCATCACGGTAAAGTTTACGGCTGTCACCAATGATGAAAACGGCCGCAGCTTTACGTTTGCTTCCAACACCGCGGCTATAAAACCTATTGCGCAAATCCCATTTAGTATTCCATCCTCCGTTCATGTCGGCACAAGCTTCACTGTTGCGATGGGGAACGTTTCCGGCCTGGAGGGCAAGAGCATCACATGGTCGCTGACCAAGAACGGCGGTGCGGCAAGCTATACCGGAACCCTCACCAACGGCGGGGGCGGCATATCCATCGGCGCCACCGGAACCTACACCCTGATGGCCAGCGTCACCAATGATGTGGGTAGGACGTTCACGCACTCCGAAAACATCACCGTCACCAACACCGCCCCGAACAAGCCGACCGCCAGCGCAACGGTGACTAGAACAGCCAAAGACGGGAAGCTGCTTGTCAACTTTGCCGTATCCGCCACCGACCCCGACGGGGACGCGGTGACCTATGAATACTCCGGCCAGAGCGCGGACGGCTACTACGCGGTTGGCTCTTACACCGTCAAGGTCAGGGCAAAGGACACCTATGGCCTGTATTCCGACTGGACGACAATCAGCTTTACCGTTGCCAACTCGGAGCCAAACACGCCGGTCATCACAAGGACGCCGGATGGAAACAGCGTACCGCCCGGCACACCCGTCACCATCACCGCGTCTTCCACGGACCCGGATGGAGACGCCATCACCTACGTGTGGGAGGGCAGACCGGCTCAAACATCCACATATCCGCTGGGTAAAAATACTGTCCGTGTGAAAGCGGTGGACGCCGTCGGGGCGGAATCCCCCTGGACGGCCATCGTATTCTTTGTGGCCGATTCCACCAATGGCGGCGGCATGACCCTGACGGGTCCCGAATCCGTCATCCTGGAGGAAGGCATTGAGGGCGCGACCATCATCGAGTACACCTTCACAGTTCCCCCGGTCAGCGGCCACAGCGGAAGCGATTATGGCCGGGTGCGCGGCTACAACAAGAATACCCGCCAATGGGATCAACTGGACTACCAGACGACCACCAACGGCATCACCTTCAGTCGGACGCTGGCTCCAGGTGTCTATACCCAGTTGGAGTTCTACTACTATACCAACCATACCTGCATGTACAACAAGTCCAACATCACCTATTCGGTTAAGTATTACTTTGAATAGTGTGAACAGCGCGTTGATGAAAGGAGGGATCTCCAATGAACGGCGTCAGCATCAAAAACCACCGCGTCCTCTTCTACGGCAACACCGCGGGATACATCGAAAACGGCAGGGCAATCGTCGACCCCATGTTTCACTGCGAGGAATTAAAGGATTATCTCACAATGAAGCAGGGCCTGGAAATTGAGTGGACAAACGGCGTGTACGACCGGCTGGCCGGCGGCGGGCTTGATCCGGACGGCAACGCTCCGGTCCTGAAAAACTGCCGCATCCACCAGCTCAAGCCGGAAGTGGATGTCATGATGAAATTCATCGGCTACGATGAGCTGCTGGAGCGCTTCGGCGAGCCGAATCCGGACAACTACCGTGTAGTTTACGACGGTCAGATTGAAACCAATGACCTCGACGCCATCTATGAAAAATTCAACCTTGACCATCCGCCCGGCTATCAGGGCCATAGCCTTTCCATGTCGGACGTCATCGAGCTGTACGACCAAAACGGCAGCTCCTTCCACTACGTCGACCGCTTCGGCTTTAAGGAGATTGCGTTCCAGTCTCCCGAACAGGAGCAGCAATATGGCCAGACCATGGCCCTATAGCAAAGAGACAGCCGCGCGGCTGTCTCTTTGCGTCCAAAAACCAAACAGACAGGAGGGAAAATATTATGAAGAAAACGGAAAACACCCAGGTCGCCCCTTTGGAAAGCGCGGAGCAGCCCCTGCCCATGAAAGTGGATGTGAAGATCGGCTCCATCCGTCCGGAGGGCGCCATCCGCGCCATAGCCTCGGTCAACCTGAACGACTGCTTTGCCATCCGCAACGTTAAAATCATGGACGGCGGCAAGGGCCTGTTCGTGGCCATGCCCAGCTACAAGGCGGAGAACGGGGAATACAAGGACATCTGTTTTCCCGTGACCAAGGAATTCAGGCAGCAGCTCAACGACGCGGTCATCCTTGCCTATCAGCAGGCACTGAGCATGAGCCGGAACCAGACCCAGGGCGACCCCTCTTTCGCTTCTCCGGAGCAGACCCCCGGAATGCGGATGGGGTAAGCAAAGCAAGATCATGCCCCAATTATAGATTTACGGAGATGATGCCCATGAGCGAAGAAAAAAGCCTGTTATCCAAAGACGCCAACACCGGTCAAACCTCTTACCCGCGGCCTTCCGACGCAAAACTCCCGGAAAACTATACGATGCGCGACGGATTTTTAATCAAGGGCGGCACGCTTGTGTCCCTTGTAACTTCCGGAATTGTTGAGGCCGCGGCACGGGGCTTTCTCCATGTGGACGAAACGGAGGAATACAGAACCGGATAAAAATTTCACAGGTCGCATCCAGACACCGGAATGAATCACCGGTGTTTTTTTATTGCCTGCGCGGGGAGGTGGTAATTACGGAAGAATTGGAACTTGACCTGATCAGGGTTGTCCGCGATTCCAATCCTCTTTTCAAGTATCAACTGATTTACAAGGCCGGAAACGCCACGGGCATGGTGGGAGTGTACAGCTTTGATGAAGACTGGTACTACCTGTATAAAGAGGACAACGACAGGTACAAGGTAAAGAGGCGCAAAGACCTTGAAGGCATTCCGCCCGCCTTTACCTATAAACTGCCGCGAAGAAAGCAGAAAGAAAAACCGGCCGAACAAAAGCCCCCTGAGCAAAAAATTGCGGACGGGCCGTCTGTTTTGGAAGAAGCGCCGGAACAGGATTTCGGCATGCGGATGGGCGGCATGTAGAACCTGCCCGTTTTTCCTGTGGAAGATGTGCACGATACGGATTCACACGATGCAAATCCCCGCCATAGCGCGGAAATCTCAACGAAAATATGAATTTTGGAGGTAAATTGCCATGAGAAAAATTGCAACCAAGGTAAAGGATCAAATCACCGGCAAAGCATTGTTGGCAAAGGCTTTGCTGCGGTCTGAACGCGGTGAGAATTTTGTCGATTCGGCCATCCGCATATTAATCGCCGTGGTTATCGGCGCTCTTTTGTTGGCCGGACTGTATACCTTGTTCGGCGACACGGTGCTGCCCACCCTCAAACAGCGCATTCAGGAGATGTTCAACTATGGGGGCTGATTTCAGCGGTCTGGGTAATCCGCTATTTCTGCTCAAGGGCGGCATTTTTATCGTCCTGCTTTTGACCGCGTCCCTCATTGATGTCAGAAAGAGGATCATCCCCGACGCCATCTGCCTGGCAATCGCCCTGACGGGCTTTATCTGTTTTACGCCGGTGAAGCTGCTGGGCTGCCTTTCCGCCCTGCCGCTCCTGATTGCCGCCCTTGTTTGGGGCGGCATGGGCGGCGGCGACATCAAGCTGATGGCGGCGGCGGGCTTTGTCCTCGGCTTCAGGGGAGGTATGGCGGCCATGGTCATGGGACTTGCCGCCATGCTTCTTTTTTATGCCGGTTGCTTTATGGTGCAAAGGCTGCGCAAGAGGGACTGCCCCAGGGCGTTCCCCCTCGCGCCCTTTCTGTCCGCCGGCTGTATAGCCGCGTATTTCATATTCCAAGGAGGAATCACACTATGAGCTTTTTAAGAAACAGGACCGTTCTCGGCGTGATCTGCATCGCGCTGTCGCTTTTCATCTGCTTTGCGGTCACTCCGCTTTTCAATTCCGGCATTTCAAAAAAGACGGACATCGTCCGCGTCGCCAGGGACATCAAAGCCGGGGAGCAAATCACCAGGGACATGGTGAAAACCGTGGAGGTCGGCAGCTACAACCTGCCCGACAACGTGGTCAGAAGCCTTGACGCCGCCCTGGGCAAATATGCGGCGGCGGACATGGCGCCGGGCGACTATATCTTAAACACCAAGCTGACCGACTCGCCCGCGGCGGAAAACGCCTACCTGTACAATCTCACCGGGGAAAAGCAAGCCATGTCGGTCACCATCAAGAGCTTCAGCAACGGCCTGTCCGGCAAGCTGATCTCCGGCGACATCGTCTCGGTCATCGCGCCGGATTACAGGAAGATGGGAGCCACCGTCATTCCCCCGGAGCTGAAATATGTGGAGGTCATCGGCGTCACCGCCAGCAGCGGCTACGACACCGACACCAGCCATGGGTTGAAAAAAGAGGACGAAAAGCAGCTTCCGGCCACCGTCACCCTGCTGGTGTCTCCGGAGCAGTCCACCATCCTCGCCGGGCTGGAGGCGGACGGAAAGCTGCACCTGTCCCTGGTGTACCGGGGGAGCAAGGAAAATGCCGCGAAGTTTATCGAAGCCCAGGACAAGGCGCTTAAAACCCTGTATCCCGCTCCGGCGGGGGACGCAACGAAAGAAAACACCGGGGCCGCTCCGCCGACAGATAAATCCTCAACGGAAAGCGAGGGCGAATAACCATGCTCAACTTTATGAAAGGAAGTCTTTTTTCCAGAGACACCGGCAACCAGCCGGAGGGTCCGGCGGTGGAAAAGGATACGCAGGTGCTGGCCGTGTGGGGCAGCCCCGGATCGGGGAAAACAACCGTCAGCGTCAAGCTGGCCAAGCACCTGGCGGACAAAAAGCGCAATGTGGCGCTGCTCCTGTGCGATATGACCGCCCCCATGCTGCCCTGCGTCTGCCCGCCCTCCGACCTGGAATGCGAGAAGTCCCTGGGCAGCATCCTGGCGGCTGCCCATGTGACGGACACCCTCGTCAAACAGAACTGCGTCACCCACAAACGGTATCGCCATCTGCTCCTGATCGGCATGCTCAAGGGGGAGAATGTGTTCACCTATCCTCCCTATAGTGCCGAATTGGCAACAGAGCTGATCGACCATCTGCGGAATATCGCGCCCTATGTCATCATTGACTGCGGCAGCGCCATCGCAACAGATATCCTCTCCGCCGTTGCCTTGATGGAAGCAGACTCGGTGCTGCGGCTGGTGAACTGCGACCTGAAATCCGTCAGCTACCTGTCGAGCCAGCTTCCCCTTTTGCGGGACAACAAATGGGACGCCGACAAGCAGTACAGGGTGGCCAGCAACGTAAAGCCCCATGAGGCCAGCGAACACATCGAGCAGGTGCTGGGCAACGTGGCGTTCAAAATACCCCACTCCGGCGAGCTGGAGAGCCAGGCCATGGCCGGGGATCTGTTCCGGGACCTGACGCTCAAGGAAAGCCGCGGTTTCCGCAAAGAGATTGAAAAAATCAGCAGGGAGGTGTTCGGCGTATGAGCAAAAAGCACCGGCAAAAAGGCCGTGAAAACCCGCAAATAAAGAATCCGGGCGCTCCCCTGGCGGAAGCGCCGCAAATTGTCCGGCCCGTGAACTTGGCCGGCAGCCGCAATTTGTTCTTTGCGCCCGACGACAGCTCCAGGGATTTTGGAAGTGTTTTGCGCGAGGTGCAGGAGTACATCTCTTCGAAGTATTCCACCCTCATTATTGACGGCGGCGGGGACGAAGTCAAAACCAATGTCAAGCGGTACATCGCCAAATACATCCAGGATGGGCGCATCGCCGTAAGCGGCATGACCGAGGAGCAGCTTGTGGACGCCCTCTATACCGAGATGGCCGAGTTTTCCTTCCTCACCAAATACATCTTCGGCACGGGCATCGAGGAAATCGACATCAACGCCTGGAACGACATCGAGGTCCAGTACGGCAACGGCTCCACGGTCAAATTGGACGAACACTTTGAGTCCCCCGAACACGCCGTCAACGTGATCCGGAGAATGCTCCACGTGTCGGGCATGGTGCTGGACAACGCTAGCCCCGCCATCTTGGGGCATCTTTCCAAGAACATTCGCATCGCCGTGCTGAAAACGCCCCTGGTGGACGAGGACGTGGGTGTTTGCGCTTCCATCCGGATTGTCAATCCGCAAAGTCTCAAAAAAGAGGATTTTATCAACGGCGGCACAGCGACGGCCGAGATGCTGGACTTCCTCGCAGAGTGCCTGCGCTATGGCATTTCGGTGTGCGTGGCCGGCGCTACTTCCTCTGGAAAGACCACCGTGGCAGGCTGGCTTTTGACCACCATACCGGACAGCAAGCGCATCTTTACCATAGAAAACGGCTCCCGCGAGCTGGCGCTGGTACGGAAAAGAGACGGCAAGATAGTAAACAGCGTCATCCATACCCTGACCCGCAGCAGCGAAAACGAGAAGCAGAACATCGACCAGGACATGCTGCTGGACATGGCGCTGCGCTTTAATCCCGAAGTCATCTGCGTGGGCGAGATGCGCTCGTCGGAAGCCTACGCCGCCCAGGAGGCGGCCAGAACCGGCCACACCGTGCTGACCACCATCCACTCCAACAGCTGCGAAGCCACCTGGCGCAGGATGGTCACCCTCTGCAAGCGCAAATACGACATGGCGGACGACACCCTCATGTCCCTTGTCACCGAGGCGTTTCCCATCGTGGTGTTTACCAAGCAGCTTGAGGATAAAAAGCGCCGGATGATGGAGATCATGGAATGCGAAATCCTGCCCGACGGACAGCGGAACTTCCGTACCCTGTTCCAGTTCCAGATTGCGGAAAACCGCGTGGAGGACGGCAAATTCATCATTAAGGGACAGCACCGGCAGGTTATGGGCATTTCCACAAGCCTGCAAAAGCGCTTCCTGGAAAACGGCATGCCCCAGGAGGTGCTGGCGCAAATCACGAAAGGAGGTCTGGCCGGATGATCACGCTTCAACTCATGGCCTGCGTCGGCCTGATTGCTGGCGCCTTTATTCTGCTTGGGCTGTCGCCCGCCGAATTCACCGGCGGCCTGTTCGCCTTTCTAACCAGGCGCTCCAGGGGTATCCGGGATGAGATCAATGAGGCCGTTAAGCGTAAAAAACCGTCCTTCCTGCGCCGGGAAATCCTGGAGGCCCAGGATATCCTCGCCCTCACCGGACGAAGCGGCCGCTTCCCGCTGATCTGTGCGTCTTCGCTTTTGTTGTTCGCCGCCGGCGCAAGTATCGCCATCCTTCTGCAAAACGTGTTCCTCATCCCCGTCCTGGCGCTGGGCCTGATGTTTTTACCCTTCTGGTATGTCAGGCTGACGGCGGCCCACTACAGGAAAAACATCGCGGCGGAGCTGGAAACGGCTTTGAGCATCATCACCACGGCCTATCTGCGCAATGAGGACATCCTGACGGCGGTGGAGGAAAACATTCACTACCTGAACCCGCCGGTGCGCGGCGTGTTCGCCCAATTCCTCACTCAAATCAAGCTCATCAACCCCGATGTGAACGCGGCGCTCAAAGCAATGAAGCCCCGGATCGAAAACGAGGTGTTCCACGAATGGTGCGACGCCATCGCCGCCTGCCAGTACGACCGGAGCCTCAAGACCACCCTGACGCCCATCGTCGGCAAGCTGTCGGACATGCGGATTGTCAACGCCGAGCTGGAATACCTGGTGTTTGAACCGCGCAAGGAATTCATCATCATGGTGATCCTGGTGATGGGCAACGTCCCCGTGATGTATTTCCTCAATAAAGGCTGGTATGACACGCTGATGCACACCGCCGTGGGGCAGCTCGTCCTGGCGGTCTGTGCGGCGGCCGTTTTCATCAGCGCGGCCATCGTCATCCGGCTGACCAAGCCCATTGAGTACAGGAGGTAGCGAAATATGCCGACATTACTGTTTTTATTCGCAGCCCTGCTCGCGGCGGGGCTGTTTTTGATCCTGGCCGACGCGCTGAAGCTGCCCACCCTCGGCGCGGCCAGGGCCATGCTCAGCACCGGCAGGCGGGACAAAAAGGCCGCAAAAACCATGGAAACGTGGCTCATGTCCCTTGCGGTCAGGCTCTCGAAACACATCCCCATGGATGAGTACAAAAAGAACCGCATGAATAACATTCTCAAGGCGGCGGGCATCGGCGTAACGCCGGAGGTCTACGCCGCATACGCCATGGTCAAGGCGGGGATGATCCTTCTTAGCGCCATTCCCTGCCTGCTCCTGCTTCCGCCGCTCTCGCCGGCGCTGGTGTTCCTGGCGGTGCTGGTCTACTTCAAGGAAACCCGAAAAGCGGACGAGCAGCTGCGGGAAAAGCGGGAGCGGATCGAAAGGGAACTGCCGAGGTTTGTGGCCACCGTCGAACAGACGCTGAAAAGCAGCCGCGACGTGCTGGCGATGATGGAGAACTACAAGAAAAACGCAGGGGAGGCCTTCGCCCGCGAGCTGGACATTGTGACGGCGGACATGCGCTCCTCCTCCTACGAGGCGGCCCTCACCCGGTTCGAGGCAAGGCTCAATTCCCCCATGCTCTCGGACGTAGTCAGGGGACTGATCGGCGTCCTGCGGGGGGACGACAGCGCCGTCTATTTCCAAATGCTGGCCCATGACTTCAAGGCCCTGGAGCTGCAGCGGCTCAAGGGCCAGGCGCAGAAGATACCGTCCAAAATCCGGGTGTTCTCTTTCATCATGCTGATGTGCTTTCTGTTCACCTATCTGGCGGTCATCGCCTATGAGATCGTAAAGTCTCTGAACGCCATGTTCTGAAGGTGGGCTTTAAATCTATACCAGGAAAGGAGAACGCAATGAAAAGGATTGAGAAAATAAAGGAGCTGTTTCGGGAAAAACTCGAACCCGGACAGGAGCAGGGGGTGCGGATGTGTTAACAAAGCTGCGCGATAGCCGCGGGGAAGGATACATCGATGTGGCTGTGCTGGTGCTCTGCACCATGCTGGTCGTTGCCCTGGCCGTCAAGGTGCTTCCTGTCTACATTGCCAAAAGCCAGCTGGACACCTTTGCCGCGGAGCTGTGCCGGGAGGCGGAGATCGCAGGCCGGGTGGGCAGTGAAACCAGCCTGCGGGAGCAGGTGCTGCGGGAAAAAACAGGACTTGATCCCGTCGTCACCTGGTCAAAGACAGGCAAAATCCAGCTCAACCAGGAATTCACGGTGACCGTTACCCTGCGGAGAGATATCGGCCTCTTTGGCGGTTTCGGCTCCTTTCCCATTACGCTGACGGCAAAAGCCACGGGGAAAAGCGAGGTGTACTGGAAGTGAAAATAAGGGAAATATATGGTATAATAAGGAATAAAAAGGGATCGTCATTCCCCCTGATTGTCGCCGTGGCCCTGGTTCTGGCGATGATTTTGTGCGGCGTATCCGAATACATGCGGCTGATGATGATTGCGCAGGGTGTTCGGGACGCGGTGCAGTCCGCTGTTGTTTCGACAGTGAACGACAACTATGACGACATCTATCACGGCGTGCGGGAGGGCTACGCCGGGGGCTACCAGCTAGTGGGCGCCTCCTGGGAGGACAGCGTCGACTACGGCGATATTTACGCGTATCTTGACAAAACTCTGGGCCTGCAAAAAAGCGGCGGGTACCATGTGAAGTATGCGGGCGAGAGTGTGGAATACAAGCTCTCCGGCCTGTCGGTGGACATCCGGAACGCGCCGCTGGCTCCCTCCGATCCCGCCGGCGTGCAGGGCTTCCTGGCCGACGCGGCGATCCGGCTGGAGGTTCCGGTATCCTTCGGAGGCAAGATACTGCCGCCCATGGGGATCAATCTCCGGGTGCGGGCAAAATATATGTCTGTATTTTGACTTTTTCGCAAATACGATAGACTTCCCGAAACTTCTGTGGTAGGGTGTGGACTATAAAGAGCTATCGAAAAACCGACAAGGAGGCAATTCTTATGAGGAATATACAGGACAAGACAAAGAAACGTCTGACCATCGCCGGGCTTGGCATTGTATGCGTGGCGCTGGTTATAGCGATATCCTCTCAATTTAAAACGGAAACGCCGCCGGACGGCGGGAACGCTCCGGCGTCCATCGCCACGGTCGAGGTCAACCCAAGCGCGGATATAGGCGGCAAGGCGGGAGAAAAAGAAGTGGTCGTCCCGGCCAGCGAGCCGACTGCGGCGCCAGCCGATAACACGGCGCCTCAGACCGACCAGCCGGTGCAAAACCTGCAGCCGGAAGTCACCAAACCGCCGGAGCCGACGGAAAGCCAGAAGACCGACCCGACCCGAAAACCGAGCGGGGAAAAGGTTGACAATGTGCAAGCTACGGACCACAACAATGTGCAGAAACCGGATGCCACGCAAACCGGTGAACCAAAGGGCGGCGAGAGAAAAGACGGCAAGGTTTATCTCCCCGGCTTCGGCTGGGTAACTGAAACAGGCGGCTCAGGCACAAAAGTAGACGGTGACGGTGATATCAACAAACAGGTTGGAACGATGGATTAGCCCCCGACAATAGAATAAAACATTCCAGGGAACGCGGCAGAAATGCCGCGTTTTTTGATGTTCAAGGAGGTCTCTATGAAACGTACACTCAGCATTTTTATTGTGCTGGTCCTGCTGCTGACCGCCCTGCTTCCCCTAACCGCCTATGCCGAGGGCGAAGGAAACATAGACAATGGAAGCGGCAGCATGGGCAGCGGCACCAGCGAAAACTTCTGGAATCCCGGCGACGAGGGAGTGCGGATCACGGTGGTCAGAGCCAGTGATCACGCGGTGGTTACCATTCCCGTTGATTTTACCAACAAGCATCCCGACAACATACAGGCGCACTTCGGAAAGGTGAGCAAAATATCCTACACAAATGGTTTTTCCCTGACGCCCAGCATGCAGCAGTATACCTATGTCAATCCGGCGCAAGCGGTTCCGAGAATTATCAGCTCCGGCAGCGGTAATGCCAACATTGATGATATAAAAAGATATTTCTGTTCGGAATATACACTGATGCGGATTGCCGATGTTACCGGTTTCAATTACGACACCCTTATCAACGGTGACTACAAAATACTGTTAGAGCCAGTTGCATATATGACCTTTCAAGGCGTAAGGATTGCTGTGACTGCAACAGAAGCTGCCCTTTATGACGAGCAGCTCGGCGGCGGTTTAAGAAGCAAAATGGCTTCTCTTTCACACCAAAATCTACCACTTGCCATGTTTCTGGAAACGCCTGATCTTGGCTATCCTGCGTGGTCGGGAAGCACCACATCAAAAGCTTCCAATGCGGATATAAAGTCCTCCCTTGGCCTTGGCATCATACGGTTCAGCGAGGCGGAGCCTCCCCAGGTGAGCGGTTATGACTACACCTACCGTGTCAACACACAGGTCATCACCTCGGTTACGGTCAGCGGAGGCCAGGCCGATCCCGACCATCCTGTGACGGCGCGCTTTACCATCGGCGGCCAAACCTACACGGTGAATAATATATATTATCCCGAAGGCGACAGCCAGCTTGTGTGGGTGCGCTGGACGACACCCTCCACGCCGCAGACCATGACCATCCATGTGTCCGTCACAGGCAGGGGCAGGGCGAGCCAGGGTACCATCACCGCCAATATTGTGGACCTGTCGGGACATGAGCCGCCAAACCCCGTCGCCAACGACCGCAACGACTCCTATACCCAACCGGCCGTTCCGAACAACCCGCAGAAAACCTCCGCCACATGGGGCGTCTGGCGTCCCTGGTGGCACGCGTATTGGGTGTGGCACTCCACCGACGAGGATTCGGGGTACTGGTGTGATCACGGCTGGTGGGAGTTCGACTGGAACACTTACACCGCAAGCCTTTCGGCCTCCATGAGCGTCGTTCCGGATGCAAAAAATCCTACTGCTTCGGGCAAAACCATGAAAAGCGGGTATGGGATCAACCAGACCGTCACTGCAAATGTCAGCACCAACCAATCCTCGGCGGTGACGGCCGCGCAGACCGCCGTCACCTATTTCCCCGAATTCCGGTATCAGTCCTACTGGCGCCTGCTGGAGAGGACCGGTGGCGGCCTCGGCACCCAGTTTGAGTTTGCCAGGAACAGATATTCAACCTATAACCGGCGCACCCACTTCACGCCCATCTGGATGCCGGACGGAAGCTATACCCCCTACACCTACCTGATGGACTGCTGGACGCCCCAGGGGATGCTCAGCATGAACCTCGCCGACTCGGTGACCATCAGCGGGAACCTCTGGAGCGACTGGCATATCGCTAAACTTAGATAAATGTTTATCCGAGTAGAATAACGATAAATGGCTAAACAGAGCCAGTATCATATAGTTCTACTCGGATAAGATTATACAAATCCAAGAGTGGCAACAATTAACTTATTGAAAAAGTTAAAATGGAAAATGGAGGATTTGTATGCATGCCAAAACAATGCTCGTAAAAGAAAGCTATCTTAATGAGGAACTGGAATCATTCTTAAATCACCTCCTCGGGTTGGGATATAGCGAAAATACCGTTCAAAACTATAGATGGATCGTAAACCAATTTGAACGGTTTCTGCTTGAAAATCATTACAGGAATTATTCAAATGAAATTGCGGATCAGTTCTTATCAACTGTGTCAGAATCAAGGAGATATACTGAAAATACAGTTAGAACGCTAAAGGGGATGTTGTATCGCTTTGATGCTTTTATGAGCGGCAGAGATTTAGCTTTGCGAAGTCCGCGTGTAGTTAGGAAATGTCCTATACAATTTGAGGGAGTATTCGCAGAATACTTGGAAGACTTGAGATTGCGCAGTTATCGGGAAAGAACAGTTGAAGATCATCGACTTAATATTTTGAAAGTGTTAAAGGAATTTGATGCGAGCGGAGTAAAAAACATTGCCCATATCGTACCTGCGAACATATACAATATATTTAATGGAATTCATCGCAAAAACAGCTTTTATTCAACATTACGGCAATTTCTCCGTTTTCTTTTTAAGAATAGAGTTCTCCATGACGATTATTCTGTTCTTGTCCCTTCAGTCAGGTACTCCAGCCCTGTACCATCAATTTATACGAAATCCGAAATTACGCAGCTATTGAAAGCTATTGACACAAGCACTAAAACGGGCAAACGCAATTACGCTATCGTTATGTTGGCATTGCGACTTGGGTTACGAACTGGAGACATTGTAAACCTGAAAATTTCGGATGTAAATTTTACGAACAAAGAAATCTGCTTTATCCAAGAAAAAACGCAGCTGCCTCAGCGTTTAGTACTTTTGCCTGAAATCGAGAAATCACTATTATCATACCTTTCAACTGCAAGACCTGACTGTGATTCGCCTAATATTTTCTTGTCGCTCCTCGCTCCTTATAGACCCTTAACTCCAAGTTTAATATGGGCGCACATACACACCCACATTGAAAGTGCGGGAATTATCATAGGTGAGCGTAAAAGCGGTGCCCATTCATTGCGGATGACGCTGGCAAGCGAATTAGTTGCTGAAAAAGTACCATATGATGTGGTCAGAAAAATACTTGGACACGATGATCCTGTTTCTATCAAGCACTATGTGAAATTTGATATTGAGTCTTTGCGTTCATGTGCGATTGAAATCCCTCCGGCAACAGGGAAACATGCCGCATATATGGAAACGCGGTTAGGAGGAAAATCCAATGATATATATATTTAAGAGCGCGTTTTCCTCCGAGATGGTCCAACATTTAACGTTGCTTCATAGTGCAGGGAAGTATATCTTTCAAATCCAGAGTTCCTTGACTGATTTGGATAAATACTTGGTGACGAATGGGTTCACAAGCAAGGTTTTGGACGCAAACACCATATCCGCATGGCTAAAAACACGGGATGTCAGCATGAAAACTAAAATCAAGAATCTGTCCCATGTCAAAGGCTTTGTCAAATATCTTGCTTCATTAAAAATCGAAGCAAGCTGCCCTGAGTTGCCAAAAATGCAGCAGGAATACGTCCCGTATGTGTTTTCTGATGCAGAGATTAAACGTATAGTATCGGCCGCTGATAACTTTGAGGCACGGAACTCATTGACGCGCTCGGTGTTGGTATTTCCGGTTCTTCTTCGCATACTATACGGCTGCGGACTGCGTTTGGGAGAGGGACGCTCATTGTGCTGGACAGATGCTGACCTCGAAAACGGTGTTCTTACAATCAGAGAAGCCAAAAACTTAAAGCAAAGATTTGTTCCTATGGACGATTCCCTGACTAATTTTCTGAAAGATTACAAAAAGATGACGCATAGCGACGGTATTTGCCGCGAATATCTTTTTGAAAGCGACCTTCATCCGGGTAAGCCCTTTAAAAATAATACATTTTACGAATGGTTCACAAGGGTGCTTAAAGTCGCAGACGTTAATTACGCAAAGCTAAATAACCGAAAACGCGGGCCTTGTCCTCATTGTTTAAGGCACTGTTTTACACTAAAGTCATTCTTGAAATC
Organism: Heliomicrobium modesticaldum Ice1; assembly: GCF_000019165.1. Lineage (GTDB taxonomy): Bacteria > Bacillota > Desulfitobacteriia > Heliobacteriales > Heliobacteriaceae > Heliomicrobium > Heliomicrobium modesticaldum. The sequence continues at coordinate 198,995 of NC_010337.2, read as the reverse complement.
AGATAACGAGGGAAGGCGGTTCGAGGATACTGCCCCATTTTTAGCGGCCTATCTTGGACATGACAGCGCAAAAGAAACCGAAGCGTATTTGCGTTCCAACCATACGGTTTATGAGCAGTCACACCAAAGGGTAAACGCTGCAATAGGAAATTTGTTCCCGGAGGTGAGCTTTGATGAAAACTAATACGCTTCTAACGGTACTAACCGATTATTTCATGTCGTATTTACCGGATGTTAAAGGGTACAGTCAAAATACAATCACTTCATATCAGTATGCCTTTCAACTGTTATATGATTTTTTGCTTGAGGAAAAAGGACTGCCTCCCGAAAAAATAACATTTAAGAGCCTTTCCTCTGAAATAATTTCAAAATATTTGACATGGCTTGAAGTCAACCGCGGCTGTTCTCCCGCAACGCGCAATCTAAGGCGTACAGCTATTTCATCGTTCTCTAAATTCGCACTGAAGAAAAACTTAGGCGAAGCGCTGCAATTCCATTCAAGCGTCGCCGAAATACCGCCGAAAAACACGCATAAGAACACGGACATAAAATATTTTACCAAAGAAGAAATTGCCATTATTCTAAATATGCCGGATACTGGACGCGCTATTGGAAAAAGGGACGTAATGCTACTTAGTTTGCTTTATGCTAGCGGTGCGCGCGCGCAAGAATTATGCGATTTGACGCTTAATGATATTTACTTGGGGAAGGAAACAAATATCCGGCTTGTCGGTAAAGGTAACAAGGCGCGTTTGGTAACAATACCACAAAACTGCGCCGTAATGCTGAAAAACTACCTTGAAAGCAGAAATTTAGATTCTTCCAGCCCTAAAGACAGATTAAAGCATATTTTTTCAAGTCAAACCAACGAAAAAATGTCTATCTCTTGTGTTGAGGAGATTGTTAAAAAATATGTCATCAAATCAAAGAAGGCGTATCCTCAACTTTTTAAGAGGAAGACATATACTCCACATTCTTTTAGACATTCCATCGCAGTCCATATGCTTGAATGTGGGGAATCGCTCGTAGTCATTAAGGCTTTTTTAGGTCACACATCAATTATGACTACGACAATCTACGCCAATGTTACGCCAGAACTGGCGAACAAATATTTAAGGGAAAGGGGGCAGGCTTTGAATGACTTAGAGTTGCAGAATCAGTATGCCGACCACCCAACGGTCGGTATGCTGCCATTTTTAAGCAAACAGCATAGAGGTAGATAGTTAATTATTATCCGAGTAAAATTTTATGACAGCAGCTTTTATTCAGCCGTTTGTCATCGTTTTACTCGGATAAACATTTATCTCAGTTTAGCAAGGTTATCCGAGTTCTCGGATAACATTGCGCCGGTCAAGCCTTAAAAATACCATCAGAAAAAGAATGGACCGCAGGGCAAAAACAGCTTTGCGGTTTTTTCTTTTTCAGCAATAAAGGATGAAAGGTGGAAAAACCATGAAAAAAACCAAGAAGCTTCTGCTTGTCTTTTGCCTTATCCTTGTCCTGACAGGCATATTCTGCGTGACCGCCTATGCCGATCCCACCGGCGATGTGGCAGGGGCGATTGAAGGGACGTGGAAAGACGCGTCCGCGCAGATCAAAACCGTGGTCAACAAGGTGGTGTTCCCCGCCATCGACCTGATCCTGGCCGTGTTTTTCTTCGCCAAACTGGGGATGGCGTACTTCGACTACCGCAAACACGGGCAGTTTGAATGGGCGGCGCCGGCGATCCTGTTCGCAACCCTTGTGTTTATGTTAACGGCCCCCTTATACATCTGGAGCATCCTTGGCATGTGACAACTGTAAAATGATGCGCGGGAGCCTGTGTAAAAGCAGGCTCTCCGCTTTTCGGGAAAGGAGTGACACGCCCAATGTTTATATGGGATTTTGCCGCCGACCTTGTGCTGGGACAGATCATGGACTGGATATATGCGCAGATTGTTGGATTTCTCGGTGAGTTTTTCTCCATGATGGGCAACATGGGCGCCGAGTTGTTTGAGATGAGCTGGGTGCAGGCTGTCGTGCTGTTCTTCTCTTATCTCGCGTGGGCGCTTTATGTGACGGGGCTGGTGGTCTCCGCCTTCGAGTGCGCCATTGAATACCAGTCCGGACGCGGCAGCGTCAAAGACGCAGCTCTTAACGCCTTTAAGGGATTTATGGCGGTCGGACTGTTTACCGTTGTCCCGGTGGAGTTATACAAGCTGGCGATAACCCTGCAGGGCAGCTTTACATCGGGCATCACCGGTCTTGCCAACGGCGGGATCAGCGCCATGACGCTTGCCGCCCTCGCCAATGTCGGCGGCTTCGGATTCAACCCCATCATGGGGCTATTCTGCGTCATCCTCATGGGCTACGCGGTGATCAAGGTGTTCTTTGCCAATCTGAAACGCGGCGGCATTCTGCTGATCCAGATCGCCGTGGGGAGCCTGTACATGTTCAGCGTTCCCCGCGGCTACATTGACGGCTTCATAAGCTGGTGCAAGCAGGTGGTGGGCTTGTGCCTCACCGCGTTTTTGCAGTCCACCATTCTCATCGCGGGGCTCATGGTGTTCAACAGCAGCATGCTTTTAGGCCTCGGCCTGATGCTGGCGGCCTCGGAGGTGCCAAGGATCGCGGGGCAATTCGGGCTGGACACCTCCACCAGGGGCAATCTGATGAGCACCGTGTACGCCGCCCAAACAGCGTTCAACATGACAAGGACGGTGGTAAGGGCGGTGGCGGCGAAATGACGGATAAGAAGCTGGTCTATATTGCCTCGCCCTATGCCGGAGATATCGAATACAACACCCGGATGGCAATAAAATACTGCCGCTACGCCGCGGAACACGGCGTTATCCCTCTGGCTCCCCATTTGCTGATGCCGAGATTTCTCTGCGAAGCGAATCCGGAAGAACGGGAGCTGGGGATCAAAATGGGGCTGCAGCTCCTTGCCTTATGCTCCGAACTGTGGGTCTTCGGCGGCCGGATATCCGAGGGCATGCGGCGTGAGATCGCGGAGGCCGAAAGGCTCGGCGTCCCGATTAAACACATCGGCGAAATTGAAATGACGGGAGTGAAGGATATGAAAAAATACGGAATATGGGCGAAAAGAAGCGCGGCCTCCGTCTGCGGCGCGGCGGAAGCCTGGCTCAAGTCGGACGGAAAGCCCATGACTTTTGACACTTATGAGGAAGCGGCGGGCAAGGCCGAAGCGCTTATGAAGAATATCGGGACGGTCAACGTTTCCTATTATCCCAGGCCAATGGAACAGGAGCCGGAGGACGCGCCCGCTCCCAGCATGAGTATGAAATTATAAGGAGGGCTGAAAAGTGTATATTTACCCCGACAATTTGAAATCCAAGGCGGTGCTGTGGCTGTGGCAGCTCCGGGACATCGGCGTGATCGGTATCGGTTGCCTTATCTCTGTTTTCGCACTGGCGCAGCTTGGTTTTTTGCTTCCCATCGTGGCGACGGCTCTCTACGCCTTTTTGACCATTCGATTTGACGACACCAGCATCCTTGACTTTATCCGCTATGCCTGCGCCTTTTTCCTGACCGGGCAGCAGTTCTACGAATGGCGGCTGCAATCCGGCGACCATTGGGAACCGGACGGAAAGCGGGTGGGCAAATGAGCAGAAAAGAAAAAAAAGAGCAGAAGCAAAGGCAGGCCACGCGGCAGCTCATCAACACCAGAGCCATCACCGACTACAGCCTGCAGACCTACGGCCACGGCGAGCTGGTATATTTTATCATCAAGCCCAGCAACATTTCCGTATTGTCCGAAGCCAGCGTCTCGGCGCGGATCTACGCCTTGATGACCGTGCTGAAAGGCATGGCGGAGATTGAGATGTGCTGCCTGAATTCCCGTGAGAACTTTGAGGACAACAAGCGGTTCCTGAAAAGCCGCGCGGAACAGGAGGACAATCCGGCCGTCCGCAAGCTGCTGGAAGCGGACCTGACCTTCCTCGACCGCATCCAGGTGCAGATGGCGACCGCGAGGGAATTTCTCATCATCATCCGGCTGCGCGATGAAAAAGAGAGCGAGGTGTTCCCCTACTTAAACCGCATTGAGAAAACCCTGCGGGAGCAGGGCTTCTCTGTCAAGCGGGCCGGCAAAGAGGATATCAAGCGGCTGCTGGCGGTCTATTTCGAGCAAAACGTGACCACCGAGCGGTTTGAAGATTTTGACGGAGAGCGGTGGATCATTTTCGGAGACTGATGAACAAAAAACATGCATAAACCGCAGTGCAGCAAGGTCCAGGATATCCCGGTGTTGTTTGAATTAATAGTGAAAATATTGTATAATATAAAGGTAAGGTGGTGTTCATATGAGAGATCTGGAAAAACTGATAGATGAGGTAAACGGCTCAATGTCAATGGAAGGCATGCCGCTTACGAAGGATGATAAAGATAGAATCAGACGGTGTGCCGGGAATGATAAACTGGTTGAAAAAACCATAGCTGAGCTCGTTAAAAAGCACACGGCTGCCAGGAGCTATAGCCATGAGCAGCAACTATGAATACAGTTATGAGTGGGATCAAAGATATTGCTACCCTCATTCCAATGTTCTTATCAACAAGCTGGGCATCAGGGATGCTGAAAAGCTCCAGATAGCCGAAAGAGAAATAACTTCCTTGAGAATTGCCAATGCCAAAGTAAATGTTATAAAAGGCAATTTTGATCTGCTCCATTTACGACAGATTCACAAGTATATATTTGGCGATATCTACGAATGGGCGGGCGAAATCAGATGGGTGAACATCGCAAAAGGAAATATGTTTTGCAACTATGAGTTCATCGAACAAAACGCCGATCAGCTCTTCGCTAAGCTGAAAAAAGAAAATTACTTGAAAGATGCCTCCGCAGATGAAATTCCCATCCGTCTTGCGTATTATCTTGGTGAAATCAATGTCCTTCATCCATTCAGAGAAGGAAACGGCAGGGCGCAGAGGCTCTTTATCGAGTATTTGGCCGAAAATGCAGGCTATAGCGTAGACTTTTCCGAGGTGACCGACAAGCAAATGATTGAAGCAAGCGTGGCATCCTTCTCATGCGATTATACCAAAATGAATGAATTGTTCATCAAGATAACCAAGCCTCTGACAGAGAACAGCATCACTCAAATTTTCATGGGATAAAGACTAAAAAATATAGGGTCATTATTGCATAGAGAGCATTAGCTTTACCGGCTGATGCTCTTTTATATTATCATCATATATAAGCCGTTTGCTTTGTTGTGGAAATAGAGCAAGCGGCTTTTTTTCTGTTCAAATCCGGAAAAAATTAAATTTTCCGCTCATTAAGGAGATGATACCATATGCCCAAAAAAGTCCGTTCTCCCGCCGCAGCGCGGCAGGATGACATACGCGTGCAGGAATTCCTTGACATGATCGCGCCGTCGGTCGTCAAATTCTATACCGACCACTTCATTTGCGGCAATACCTACCGCTGCGTGTGGGCGCTTCGGGAGTATCCGACCGCCACGGAGGAACAGGCCATCCTCCGGCACCTGGGCGAGAAGGATGGCGTCACCCTGCGCATCTATACCCGCCATGTCACACCGGTGGAGGAAAGAAAAATCATATCAAACGCCGCCAATAAAAACCGCATGAAGCGAAGCAGCACCAACGACCTGCAGCAGACCGTCGCCGCCGAGAGCAACCTGCAGGACGTGGCCAATATCGTGGCTTCCATGCACCGGAACAAGGAGCCGCTGCTCCACGCCGCCGTATATATCGAACTGTCCGCCCACGACCCCGACCAGCTCAAGCTGCTGCAGACCGAGGTGCTGACAGAGCTCATACGGAACAAGCTCAATGTGGACCGGCTCCTGCTCCGCCAGAAGCAGGGATTTATTTGCGCAATGCCTTCCGGCTGGAACGTGTTCGGCGACCAGTTTGAGCGTGTGCTGCCTGCGTCGTCAGTGGCCAACCTCTATCCCTTCAACTACAGCGGCAAAACCGACGAGCGCGGGTTTTACCTCGGCAGGGACAAATTCGGCAGCAACATCCTTGTGGATTTCAACAAGCGGGCCGATGACAAGACCAACGCCAACATCCTGATCCTGGGCAATTCCGGCCAGGGCAAAAGCTATCTATTGAAACTTATCCTCACCAATCTGCGGGAGTCCGGCATGCATGTGCTGGCTTTAGACCCTGAGATGGAATACGAGGAACTGACGGTAAACCTCGGCGGCTGCTTCATAGACCTCATGTCCGGCGAATACATCATCAATGTGCTGGAGCCGAAAACATGGGATATATCCGGCGACCCCGGGGACACCGGTGCACCCCAGGCGTTCCGGCAGACATCCAAACTCAGCCAGCACATCAGCTTTCTCAAAGACTTTTTCCGCTGCTACAAGGACTTTGACGACCGGCAGATCGACACCATTGAGATCATGCTGGGCAAGCTCTACGACAAATGGGGCATCACCGACCGGAGCAATTTCGACCGGCTGAAGCCCGCGGATTACCCCATCCTGTCCGACCTGTACGAGCTGGTGGAGGCCGAGTACAAAGCCTTCGACGAGAGCCGCCGCCAGCTCTACACCGCCGACACGCTGCGGGAAATCTGCCTTGGACTCCACTCCCTGTGCAAGGGCGCGGAGTCCAATTTTTTCAACGGGCACACCAATATCACTGGCGGCAGCTTCGTGACCTTCGGCGTCAAGGGGCTGCTGCAGGCGTCGAAGAACATCCGCAACGCCCTGCTGTTCAACGTGCTGTCCTTTATGAGCAACGAGCTGCTGACTGCCGGAAACACGGCCGCCTCCATCGACGAGCTGTATTTATTCCTCACAAACCTGACGGCGATAGAGTACATCCGGAATTTCATGAAGCGTGTGAGAAAGAAGGACAGCGCCGTCATTCTCGCCTCGCAGAATCTTGAGGACTTCGACATCGAAGGCATCCGCGAATACACCAAGCCCCTGTTCTCCATACCTACGCACCAGTTCCTGTTCAACGCGGGCAACATCGACGCCAAATTCTATATCGAAAACCTTCAATTGGAGCAGAGCGAGTACAACCTGATCCGCTATCCGCAGCGCGGCGTGTGCCTCTACAAATGCGGCAACGAGCGGTACAACCTCATGGTGACCGCGCCGGAACACAAGGCAAGGCTCTTTGGAAAGGCGGGCGGCAGATGATGAGAAATATAGAGATCAAAAAAAGCATGGGCGGGATGCGAATGCCGTAGCGAGGGGGTGAAGGATTTTGGAGATGAAAGAACAGCGCTTCGGCATCGAAATCGAATTGACAGGACTGTCCCGCCTGCGCGCCGCCCAGGTCCTGGCGGAATACTTCGGCACGCCGGTTTCCAATGACGGGGGCTATTATGGCATCTATTCCGTCCTGGACGGCCAAAGCCGCCGGTGGAAGGTCATGAGCGACGGCAGCATCACTACAGAGAAAAAAGAAGGGCGGCGGATTGTTCCTGCCGACAGCACCTACAGCGTGGAACTGGTCAGCCCCATCTGCAGGTATGAGGATATCGAAACCATACAGGAAATCGTCCGCCAGCTCCGCACAGCCGGAGCCATCGCCAACGCAAGCTGCGGCATCCATTATGGCAAGAAGAACGTTATGCTAAGTTATTCTGCATTTTCAGCAGTATGGCACGCTCTAACTCTCACGGTTGATTGATTTTCTTCGCATAATATTCCACACTCATATCATCCCAATCAAGGGAAATATTTTTGTGGAGGTATCGAAATGAATCAACCAACCCCGAATCAATCACCGGTTCAAGCACTTGTCAACAGACTTGAATCGTATCTGGTGACACAAAATTACACCGTTGACACCCTACGGCACTATCGGCACGTCTGGCGACAGCTTGCCTGTTACGCCGATGAGAAAGGAATCGTAACTGCTGACGCCGAGTGGATGACGCAGTTTTTGCGCGAACATTACGGCATCAGCGATGGGAACTCGCTTACCAGAACGCAAAAAACCTATTACCGCGCCGCCGGTATGCTCTGCGATTTTCAGCGGTATGGGTATGTATTGCGTCGCAATCATACTAAGCGGGAGATATTCCCCCGGCGATACCAGTGCATATTTGAAGCAGCGGAGAAATATTGCGCACAAAACCGCATAGCAGAGAGAACACGACGGCAGTTTAGCGTACACCTACGCAGATTCGTATCCTTCTTGGAATCACGGAACCTGCGGATAGAAGCGATTGAGGCGGCTCATATGCGCGAGTATTTCCTTACGCTTGAGCCGCTGGCGAAGACCACTGTTGCCTTTGATCTTTATGTATTGCGTTCTGTTCTGCCCCTGCTGTTTGCGGACGGCGTCGCCTCGTCGGACTTGTCATTGCTCTGCCCTTCGGTGCGCGTCCCAGCTAGAGCCAAAATCCCATCAGCATACTCGCCGGAAGATATTCAGGCGATTCTGGATGCCGTGGACAGGGAAAACCCGCAGGGAAAACGCGATTACGCAATCCTGTTGCTTGCCGCCCGGCTTGGATTGCGTGTCGGCGACATCCGCGAACTGCGCTTTGAAAATATTCGCTGGGATGAGGCTGAAATCCGTTTTATTCAAAGCAAAACCGGCAACGAGATTGTCCTTCCGCTTTCCCATGAGCTTGGATGGGCGCTCATTGACTATGTGAAAAACGGACGTCCCATAACCGACAGCAAAGTCATATTTGTGCGCCACATCGCCCCATATGATGCATTCGGGAAAAACAACAATCTTAATAGCATTATTTCCAAGTACTTTAAAGCAGCCAACATCTATGTGCCTCCGGGCAAAAGGCACGGAATGCATGTGTTCCGCCACAGCCTGGCGAGCAGCATGCTGGCAAATGGAACGCCGCTGCCGGTTGTGTCGGAAGCCCTTGGTCACAGCGAGACGAATACCACCGCCAGATATCTTAAAATTGCTGTAGAGCAACTGCGGAGCTGCGCGTTGGAGGTGAGCGAGTGATGAAACCATGCAAAACTTCCTTACAAAGCCCGTTTGCGGCGCATATTGAGGCGTTCATCTCGCAAAAGCGAGCATTAGGATACCGCTACGGCGCAGAAGAACATCAGCTTCGGCGGTTTGATGTTTTTTGCGTGGAACAGAAAATTACCGAACCTACGCTGACAAAAGAATTAACGGAACAGTGGATTGAAAAACGAGCCGGGGAAGCAGCCAAAAGCCAGCATCTCCGTTGTTCTGCAATCCGTCAGTTCGCACTGTTTCTTTCGTCATGCGGGCTGGCGGCATATGTTTTACCGGTTCGAAAGAACACGGTGTCCCAGAGTTATGCGCCGTACATCTTCAGCGCAGAGGAATTGAAGGCGATTTTTCATGCTGCCGACCAAATGACGCCTTGCACGGTATCACCGTTTATCCACGAAGTGATGCCGATGATCCTCCGGCTTCTGTACGGCTGCGGTCTGCGGAGCGCCGAGGCATGTCATCTCAAAAAATGTGATGTTTCGCTGGACGACGGTGTGCTGACCATCCTGAACGCAAAGAACGAAAAGGATCGTCTGGTGCCGATGTCCGATTCCCTTGCTGACAGATGCCGCGCGTATTCTGAGCGGATGGAACTCCTGTGCCCGGATACCGCATATTTCTTTCCGAACAAATACGGTGGCTGCGTTGAACCGTTTACGATTTATCCATGGTTTCGCCGGTTCCTCTTTGAAGCAGGTATATCGCACCATGGGCGGGGCAAGGGGCCGCGCGTACACGATCTCCGGCACACGTTCGCCGTTCACAGCCTGCGAAAAATGGCCGGGGACGGCATGGATTTGTATTGTGCGCTTCCGGCGCTGTCCATGTATTTGGGACACGAGAATATTTCCGCGACCGAGAAATATCTTCGCATGACTGCGGCGGTTCACCCCGAAATCCTCGGACAGCTTCAGTGCGTTTACGGCAACATGCTGCCGGCGGCGGATTTGGAGGTGGCACAATGAAACCTTCGGATTTCGCTTACGCGCTGACGAAATATTTATCCGCTTATCTTCCCGGACAATGCAATGCCAGCGAAAACACTGTCCGCGCGTACAGGGATACGTTTAAGCTCCTGCTGCGCTTTGCGGATACGCAGCGAGGCATTTGTCCGGAACGTCTAACCCTCGCGGATGTTGACAAATCATTTGTTGAGGGCTTCCTGTCATGGCTTGAAACTGTGCAGGGCAACGCTGTGTCCACACGAAATCACCGGCTTGCGGGAATTCACGCCTTTTTCCGGTATTTGCAGAGCGAAAAGCCGGATATGATGCTTCAGTGCCAGCAAGTGCTCAGCATCCCGGTAAAAAGAACAGTGAAGCCAACCGTGAATTATCTGACGGTGGACGCGGTAAAAACCATTCTGGCCATGCCGGATACTTCAACCGTTTACGGAATGCGCGATCTCGCCTTGCTCGGTCTCCTTTATGACACGGGCGCGCGCGTTAGTGAACTCATAGAGTTAAGACCGAAAGATTTGCGTCTGGCCGCGCCGCCGGTTGTGACGCTCTTTGGCAAGGGCCGAAAATCCCGGCAATGCCCGCTCTCCTCAGAAATGACAGGTCATCTCGTGAAGTACTTGTCTGCTTGGGGTTTAGATGCTCCGGCTAAGTCCGATCATCCGCTGTTTGTCGGTCATAATGCCGAAAAACTGACACGAGCCGGTGTCGCGTATATCCTTAGTAAATACGCATCCGCCGCTCGTGAGAAAGATGCAAGCATTATCCCAACCATAGTGTCGCCGCATATGCTCCGGCACAGCAAGGCCATGCACTTGCTCCAAGCCGGGGTGAATCTCGTATATATTCGAGATTGGCTGGGACACGCCAGCGTCAAAACTACGGAAATCTACGCAAGGGCAGACTCCGAAATGAAACGTGCAGCCTTGCAGAAAGCGGCTTCCACAGTTATGCCGCAGCATAGTCGGCAATCATCGTGGTCAGAAGACGTTGAGCTGATGAAGTGGCTAAGTTCTCTCGGTAAGTGAAAATGTTATGCAAAGTCATTTGACGGTTAAGCCGCATGCTATGCGGCTTGCCGCCATTGACTCAGCATAATGTTCTTCTTGTCATAATGGATGTTATGCAAAGCTTCACATAACATCCATGTCCACGTGGACGCCTCGCCCCACAACGCCAACACCCTGCGCAACATCACCAACATCATGGCCAGCAAGGAGGACTTGATCTACAAGGCGCTGCAGGTGAGCGTGGCACGGGAACGCCGCTACTGCAAAAAGGTGGAGCAGAGCTTTTTGGAGGAACTCAACCGCAAGAAGCCGAAAACCCTGGAGCAGGTCAGCCGGATCTGGTACAACGGTAACGACGGTAGGCATGAGCATTACCACAACAGCCGCTACCACTGTTTGAACCTCCACAGCGTGTTCCAGAAGGGCACGATTGAATTCAGGCTGTTCAACGGCACCACCCATGCCGGAAAGATCAAGGCATACATCCAGATCTGCCTTGCCATCAGCCATCAGGCACTGACACAGAGGTGCGCCAGCCGCATCAAAACCCAAAGCACCAATGAAAAATATACCTTCCGCACCTGGCTTCTGCGGCTAGGCCTTATCGGCGACGAATTCAAGACCGCCCGGCTTCATCTCCTGGAACATCTGGACGGCTGCATCGCGTGGAAAGACCCCGCCCAGGCGGAACGGCAAAAACAAAGGCTAAGGCAGAAAAAAGAAAAGGAACTGGCGCGGGCCGCCGGGGCCGTACAGGCGTCACAGGAACAAGATCAAACAGACATGGAACAGGCCGGGACTGAAGAAGGACCCGGCCTTTCCATGTCCATGTAGCAAGGAGGAATGAGAGAAAATGAAAAGCAAAACCCTATACATCGCCTACGGCAGCAACCTCAACCTGACGCAGATGGCCTGCCGCTGCCCCACCGCCAAAGTAGTCGGGACAAGCGAGCTTAAGGATTATGAGCTGCTGTTCAGAGGCAGCCGCCATAGCGCGGTGGCAACGGTGGAACCCTGCAAAGGCGGCTGTGTGCCTGTTCTTTTATGGACGCTGAAGGAAAAAGACCTGCAGGCTCTCGATCGCTACGAGGGATATCCCCACTTTTACCGCAAGAAAATCCTCAATGTGGAGCTGAAAGGCGGGATCGTTTCCGCCATGGCGTATATCATGAACGACGGGCATCCCTTCGGCGCGCCCTCGGATCACTACCTGAACACCATCCTGGAAGGCTATGAAAGCGCGGGCTTTGACACCGAGGTTCTGGAACAGGCGGTGGAAAAATCCATCCGGCTGGCCGAGGAACAGCAGCCGGAACAGGAGAACCTGTTTGGCCTGAAATGGTGGTGAGAGCATGGCTGATCCCGCAACCATCACCCTTGCGGTCAGGGCGGCCGTCGCCGCGGCAACCGACAAAAGGACATGGAAGGCTGCCGGCGTTCTTGTCGCCGCCATCCTGACGCCCTTTATCCTTATCGTCGTGATGATCGTGAGCCTGCTCTCGGCTGCGGCGGATCACAACAGCAACGCCATAGAATTGTGCTTCAACGGCGGCGCTATCTCTTCCCGGGTCCCCGCCGATTACGCCGCCCATATCCGGGAGATGCGCAACGGCTTTTCGGAGCTTGACGCCGCCATCGCCGACATATCTTCGCAGGTGGAGGATGGACAGCTTGACGCCACCCGCATAAAGGCGGTTTTTTATTCTCTGTTCTTCGGCGCTGAAAACTTGCGGATGGACGCCTCGGATTACCGGGCCTTCGCCGACTGCTTCGTGCGGTACGAAACCCGCGCCGAAAAGGATGAGGACGGCAACAAAACCGGTAAAACCTACACCGTGGCCGTGCCGCTTAAATCCCTGCCGGAGATCTACGCCAACCTCCAAACCACCCTGGGCAGGACAATCACCCATGAGGACCGGGCCAACGCCTCGGAGATTTACCACCGCATATTGTACGGCGGCGGCATCCCCACCTATGGGGAGGCGTTCAACGCCTGGTCAAACGGACTGCCTCTGTCCGACGCGCCCTTTGTCGGAGCCGACGGCTTCTGTTCTCCCCTGGGGGAAGGCTGGCGCGGCATGGTGACCTCGGAATTCGGGTACAGGACCGACCCATTCACTGGTCGGCACAAAGGACACTCCGGCATCGACCTGGCCGCGCCCCAAGGGACGCCAATCCGCGCTGCGCTGGACGGCACGGTGCTGTTTGCACGCTATAAGACCACGGGCTACGGCTATCATTTAGCCATCGACCACGGCGGCGGCTTTGTCACTTTCTACGCCCACTGCTCCAAAATCCTCGTCACCGAGGGTCAGGCGGTCAAGGCCGGCGACATCATCGCGGAGGTTGGCAGCACCGGAAGAAGCACCGGCCCGCACCTGCATTTTGAGGTGCGCATCAATGGAGAAATCCAAAATCCAAGAAGCTATCTGCCGTAGAAAGGAGGAAATGAGACATGAGAGAAACGGAACTTACGATACTGTTCCCCACGGAGAAGCTGGAGGCCCTCCGTTTTTTTATGCGCAAAAAAGAGCTGGACATCGAACGGGAGATGAAGGATTACCTTGAAAAAACCTATGAGAGGATCGTCCCCGTCCATGTCCGGGAGTATGTGGAAAGCAGGATCGGACAGGAGCCTGCCCAGGAACAGATGCCAGGACCGGAAGCCCAGGAACGGCAGACGGAACCGCAGCGCCAGCCAAGGCAGACCCGCCGCCAGCGTGAGCAGGCAGCAACCGAGGCGCCTTCCTCTCCGCAAGCTCAGACCGGGACGGAGGGACCTGCCGAGGAAGAAACCCAGGGCATGACCATGAGCATGTAAACAGCGGAAAGGAAAAAGGAGGTGTTAATTTTAATGATTAAGCTTGGTGTGGACAACGGAAACTACAACACCAAATCCTCGGAGGGGATGCTCTATGCCTCCGGATACACTGCAAGCGACAAGGAATTCATCACGCCGGATATGCAGCTCTTCTACGAGGGCAGATATTACGCCATCGGCGAGCGCCGCATGCGTTTTCAGCAGGACAAGACCAGAGAGCCGGATACCTTTATGCTTACGCTGCCGGCAATCGCGGATGCGATGAAGCACGCGGGAACCACAAGCGCGGAAATCGCCCTTGGCGTGGGCCTGCCCATTGGCAGCTACGGGACGCAGAAGGAGGCATTTCGGCGATATTTTCTGCGTGACAATGTTTCGTTCTTGTTCGAGGGAACGTCTTACCGATGCCGCATCGCCGAGTGCAAGGTGTTCGCGCAGGGTCATGCGGCGCTGTGCCGGTATTATCCGCAGCTGAAGGATTACCGAAGCATCACGCTGGTGGATATCGGCGGGTATACGGTGGATATCCTCACACTCCATGACTTCCGGCTGGACAGATCGAGCTGCGCCAGCCTGCGCATGGGAACCATTACCCTCTACAGCCGGATTCAGGATACGCTCCAGCGCAATGACATCCTCCTGTCGGACGAACTTATCACCGACGCGATCCGCGGGGATATCCAGCACGCCGACAGCAAATTGATCCATGCTGTGGTGGAGCAGGCTGTGGTGGCTTACTGCAAGGAGCTGCTCAATGCGCTCCGGGAGCGCGGACTTGACCTGCGGCTCCCCACGGTGTTCGCGGGCGGTGGTGCGGAACTGCTCGAACTCATGCTGCGCAGGAGCGACATCAATACTGTGGCTGTGCTGAACCGGTTCGCCAATGCGGACGGCTACAAGCTCCTGATGGGGTGAGCCTATGTCCGGGCGAAAACGATATTATCTCTCCTTCGATATGGACAACCCAAGACATCGGGAAGCCGAGACACTGTTTGCGCGGCAGGCCAGCAGGCAGCGCACCGAGTATGTGGTTACCAGCATCCTGACGGCACATCAGACGGAAAGCCTGGAGCAGGTTGTCCGGCAGGCGGTCAGGGACGAGCTGCGAAATGCTGCGCCGCCACCGCAAACCACGCTGCCAGAGGAAACGGATGATGGTGTTCGGCTGTCCGATCTCCCCGGCAGCCTTATCCGTGCGCTGGAGGAATTGTAACCATGTTGGCTCATTTTCCTGCTGCCGTTATGACGGCGGGTCAGGAAAGTACACCAACATGGCTCACTTTTTCCTGCGATACAGAAATTTTGTAAAGGAGTGAACCTACTATGAGAAAATCAACCGTCCAAATCCAATACGACGCCGAGAAGCTTCGCGCCATCCGCCAGTACATGGGCAAAGAGGACACGGAGTTTCAGGCCGAGCTGGAGGATTTTCTCCAGAAGCTCTACGAAGAACACGTTCCCGCTCCCGTCCGGGAATACATTGAAAGCCGGAAGTTCCCGGAACCTGAAAGGCCTAACCGTCCCTCATGCCCCGCTCCATCGGCACCGGCGAAAAACAACAGCGCGGGCGGGAATGCGTAAATGCGGTTTGGACGCACTGTCGCCGCCTGTGTACCCCTGTGTCCGCTTTTTGCGGCGGGGGTGACATCATAACACCTGCGGGCAGAATAACGCCCCGTATCGGGGCTTTGTGAGCGGGAAAACAAAAAAGCGGACGCAGGCATGGAAGCTACCCTCCCTTTTGGGGGGTGAACCATGGGGTCGAAAACCTTGCAGGTTAAAGAGGCGGGGTCGCAAACGCCTCCGCCTCGGCTCACATCAGCCCGCAATGCGGGCTGAAGGACGTTTCCCGCCGGGGTCGGATTTTGTCATTTGGGGTTGCTACAGGAGTCGCAGGCCGCGGCAAAGCCCATAGCCGAAGGCTTTTCACAGGCGTCGCGACAGGCGTTGCGGCAAAAATGCGCACCGGATTGGAGGTGGACAATATGGCAGAAGAAAACAAAAAGAAATTCCCCTTGTGGATGCGCCCGGAAACGCGGAAGCAGGTCAAGGAATGGTATAAAAAGGACAACTGCGGCAGCCAGAGCGAGTTCATCGAAAAGGCGGTCCTGTTTTACTGCGGCTACATCTCCGCGGAAAACAGCATGAAGTATTTGCCCGCCGCCCTAACCTCCGCCATGGCCGGGGTGGTGGAAAGCTCGGAGAACAGGATCGCCCGCCTGCTCTTCAAGCTGGCGGTGGAAATGTCCATGATGATGAACATCATCGCGTCCAACGCGGAGATTGACGAAGCCCTGCTGCAGAGGCTGCGGGGCAAGTGCGTGAACGACGTGAAGAAATCCGTCGGCGCCGTCACCTTCGAGGACGTGGTGAAATTCCAGAAGGGCGAGTAAGGTGACATACCATGCCGAGGATTATCTTCAAATGCCGTTACCTGAAAAACGCGCCGGAACACCTTGCCAATTTCATAGAATACGCAGCCACCCGCGAGGGCGTGGAAAAAGTGCCGGACAGCACGGGACTGCTTCCCGCCACCCAAAAACAACAGCGGCTCATCGCAGAAATCATAAGCAAGCTTCCCGACACGGCCGGCCTCTTCGAGTACGAAGACTACTTTAAAGATAAGACCAGGGAAAACGCGTCGGAGTTTATCGCCGTGGCGCTGGAGCAAAACCTCGATCTCCTCGGCAAGCGCGAAAACTATGTCGGATACATCGCCAACCGCCCGGGGGCGGAGGCCCTTGGCAGCCATGGCCTGTTTACCGACGCCGACCTGCCTGTGGTGCTGTCCAAAGTGGCAGAGGAAGTCGCCAATCACGCTGGCAACGTGTGGACCAATGTCATCTCCCTGCGCCGGGAGGACGCGGCTCGGCTCGGCTACGACAACGCCAAAGCGTGGCGGGACCTGATCCGGGGACAGCGCAACCATATCGCGGAGCAGATGAAGATTGCCCCGGAAAATCTCCGCTGGTACGCCGCCTACCATAACGAGGGTCATCATCCTCACGTGCATTTAATCGCATACTCCGTTAACCCCACGGAAGCCTATCTCACCAAACAGGGCATTGAAAACATGCGAAGCAGCCTGGCAAGGGAAATCTTCAAACAGGACCTTATTCAGATTTATTCCGAACAGACGAAGCGCCGCGACGCCCTGACCAGACAAAGCCGGGAGTCCATGCGGGAAATCATCGGTCAGATAAGTTCGGGAGTCTGCGAAAACAAAACCATTGAGGAATTGATTGCGCGCCTGGCGGAGCGGCTCAAGCACACCTCCGGCAAAAAGAAATACGGCTATCTGAAAGCGCCCCTCAAGGCGGTCGTCGATCAGATCGTGGACGAGCTGGCCAGGGATGAGCGGGTAGCCCGGTGCTACGAAAAATGGTGCGAGCTGCGCAACGAAGTGCTGCGCACCTATGCCGACATGCTTCCCGATCCGCTGCCTCTCTCCAGACGGAAGGAATTCAAGAGCATAAAAAATATGGTGATCGCCGAGGCAATGAGCATCGGCGGCCACCATTTCACTTTTGAGCCGGATGAGGATATGGAAACAGACATGTATCTCGCGGGAGAAGATATTCCCAAGGATGTGTCCGCGACGGCTGCATATTTTGAAAAGACGGCCCGGCTGGGCAACGTCCATGCCCAATACGCGCTGGCAAAGCTGTATCTTACTGGAGAGGATATGCCCAAAGATGTTCCGAAGGCCGTAGAACTGCTGGCAAAATCCGCAATGCAGGACAATTCATTCGCCCAGTACAGGCTGGGCAAGCTCTACCTGCTGGGAAAGGATGTTCCCAAAGATGTGGATGAGGCCGTCAAGTGGCTGACTGCTTCCGCGGAACAGGGAAATCAATATGCGCAGTATGCGCTCGGCAAGCTCTACCTTATGGGGCATGAGGTTCCAAGGGACCGGGAGGCCGCGGTACGCTGGCTTTCTCTGTCAGCCGGACAGGGAAACATCTATGCGCAGTTTTTCCTCGACCGCGTGGACTCCTTCCGCGAACCGTCGGTCCTGCTGGCGGCCACACGGCTCATGCACCACCTGGGCAATATCTTCCGCGACGAGCAAAAGCGATTTGGCGGAGGCGTTATGCAGGTGGATCGCAAGCTGCGCAAAAAGCTGGCGCAGAAAAAAGCGGCCCAGGGCCACGCCCATGACGATCGCGAACCTCGCCAAAGCTATTAACAGGAGGGATTTCCATGATGAAAGAATATTTACGCAAAAAAGATAAAGTGCTTATCCCGCGTTTGCCTTCCAATCGCAAGCCGCTCCCGCAAAGGGCGGCTTTTTTTGGCAGGTGCGGCAAACGGAAACGCTGACCGGGGAGGGATATCATGAGCAAATACATTCCCTTCACCGATGAACAAAAACGCCGGGCCAATTCGATAGACATAGCGGACTTCCTGCGGCGCCAGGGAGAGCAGCTCACCCGCGCCGGAAGGGACTGGCGCTGGAAGCGGCATGACAGTGTGACCATCCGGGGCAACCAATGGTACAGGCACAGCAGGGAGGAAGGCGGCCTTGCCATCGACTTCGTGCGGGAATTCTACGGCCTGTCCTTTCCGGAGGCGGTGACGCTGCTCCTGGGCGGCGAAGGGGGCGTGGAATGGAATCAAACCCATAAAAGCGCCCCGGCTCCCCGCAAACCCTTTGCACTGCCGGAAATGAACAGCGACATGCGCCGCGTCTATGCGTACCTGATCAAACAGCGGTTCATAGACCGGGATGTTATCGCCCATTTCGCGAAGTCAAAAATGCTTTATGAAAGCTGCGAGCGGTCCGCGGATAAAACAAAAGAATATCACAACGCTGTTTTTGTCGGGTATGATGAAAACGGCGTCCCGAGGCATGCGCACAAACGGGGGCTTTACACCGTGGGCGGCAGCTACCGGGGCAACGTGGAAGGCAGCGATCCGGCATACAGCTTCCATCATATAGGCGCTAACGACACCTTGTATGTGTTTGAAGCGCCCATAGATATGCTGTCCTTTATCACCCTCTACCCGGAGGACTGGAAGCAAAACAGCTATGTGGCCCTGGACGGCGTGGCCGAACACGCCCTGCTGCGGCAGCTTGAATTAAACCCCCGCCTGCAAAAGGTTGTACTGTGCCTGGACCATGACGAGGCGGGCATCGAAGCCGCGGGACGGCTGGCCGAAATCCTCAATGCGCGGGGGTGCAGGAAGGTGCCGGTCCGGCAACCGGAATACAAGGACTGGAATGAAGACTTAAAAGCAAAGAACGGCGTCGCACCCATCCCGGCACAGGGCCATCCCAAGCTGGAGGCCCTGCCGGAAATCTGCGCCGGGCTTTATGAAACCTGCAAATCTTTAATATCTACGCACAACCCGTACGCTATGCTGCTGGAGCATTATGAAAAGCTGAAACCCCTGATAGCAAACGGAAAATTGCCGCAGGGAAAGGCGCCCGCGGTGACGGAGCATCTGAGAGTCATGGCTGCGGCAGCTCTGCTTGCCGCCCAAAGACAATACCGGCAGATGGAACAGCCGGCGGCCATAGAGCAGCTCATTGCAGAGCTTCAGGACAGCTACCGTCTCCACCGGGACAGGGGCATGCTGCGCTCCAGGGCGGACGACCTGCGGCAGGACGTTTCCTCTCTCAACCGCCAGATCAGCGCAGCCGGCCTCCGCAGTCCGGAAGACAAGCATAATCTCATCGCATCCTATCTGCGCCTTGCGCTGGACTGCGTCAGGTCGCAGATTTTTGTCCGCCTTGAAGAACTCAAACAGAATACTGAAACGCTTTGCCTGCAAAAAGCGGACGGAAATGTTCGACAGGCGGAGCATACGGGTTTGGCGTCACAAAGACTCATGCTGTAGAATTGCAAATCCTTCTCCACAAACAGCAAGCAAAACCACCCATAAGGAGGTGTCCCATGCAAACATCCCAAATCATCACGCTGACCGCCGCGGCCTTGACCATGTTCGGGGTTATCGGCTTCCTTTCCCTGCTGGCCCATTATTATACTCTAAACGGAATCAAATCCAAAACCGTCGGCGACGGACAGCACGGCACCGCGCGCTGGGCGACAAAACAAGAAATTCATAAGACATATGTCCATCTGCCCTACACGCCGACGCTGTGGCGGCGGAAAAAGAACCTGCCCTCCGCCCAGGGGCTGGTGGTGGGCTGCAAAATATCCCGCGGCCGCGTCACCGCCCTGGTGGACACCGGCGATATTCACTGCCTCATGATCGGTGCCGCCGGCGTCGGCAAGACGGCTCATTTCCTGTACCCCAACCTGGAATACGCCTGCGCCTCCGGCATGTCCTTCATCACAACCGACACCAAGGGCGACCTGTACCGCAACTACGGCGGCATCGCGAAGGAACACTACGGCTACGATGTGGCGGTCATTGACCTGCGTAATCCTACCAGAAGCGACGGCAACAACATGCTCCATCTGGTCAACAAGTATATGGACGCCTATATCGCCGATCCGGAGAACCTTTCTTTCAAGGCCAAAGCGGAGAAGTACGCCAAGATCATCGCCAAGACCATAATAAATCCGGGAGGTGCGGACGCGGCCGCCTACGGGCAAAACGCTTTCTTCTATGACGCCGCCGAGGGGCTTCTGACCTCCGTCATCCTGCTCGTCGCGGAATACTGCCCGCCGCCCAAGCGGCACATCATCAGCGTGTTCAAGCTGATCCAGGACCTGCTGGCTCCCTCCGGCGTCAAGGGTAAAAACCAATTCCAGCTGCTGATTGAAAAGCTGCCTCCGGAGCACAAGGCCCGCTGGTTCGCGGGGGCGGCCGTCAACAGCGCGGAACAGGCCATGCAGAGCGTCCTCTCCACGGCACTGTCCCGCCTGAACGCCTTTCTGGATTCCGAGCTGGAGCAAATCCTCTGCTTTGACACCGCCATCGACGCGGAAAAGTTCTGCACTAAAAAAAGCGCCATCTTCCTGGTCATGCCGGAGGAAGACAGCACCAAATACTTTTTGATCAGCCTCATCGTCCAGCAGCTCTACCGGGAGATGCTGGCCGTGGCCGACGAGCATGGCGGCAGGCTCCCCAACAGGGTCATGATGTACCTGGACGAGATCGGCACCATTCCCAAGATTGAATCCATCGAGATGATGTTTTCCGCCTCCCGTTCCCGCCGCATATCCATCGTGGCCATTATCCAGAGCTTCGCTCAATTGGAGAAGAACTACGGCAAGGAGGGCGCGTCCATCATCGTCGACAACTGCCAGGACATGGTGTTCGGCGGTTTCGCGCCCAACAGCGAGTCCGCTGAAGTTTTGTCAAAAGCCCTCGGCAACAGGACCGTAATGAGCGGCTCGGTAAGCCGCGGCAAAAACGATCCCGGCCAGTCCCTGCAGATGATCCAGCGCCCCCTGATGACGCCGGACGAGCTGAAAAGCATGCCCAAAGGCCGCTTCATCGTCACCAAGACCGGGGTCAATCCCATGCGCGGCACCCTCAAGCTGTTCCTCGAATGGGGCATCACCTTCGGCAAGCCCTATGAGATTGCGGAGAAATCCGCCCGCAAGGTGGTCTACGCCGACCGCGGGGAGCTGGAACAGGAAATCATCCGGCGGCACGCGGCCTGCGTGGATACCGACGAGGAACCGGAAGCGGCGGCGGGCGGCATGGCGCACGCGCCCGTCAGGGAAGAAGCGAAAGCCGCGCCGAAAACAAAAGCGCTGCTTAAATCAAGGCAGCCGGAAGCGCCTGTTCGGATTGAGTAGGAGGTGAAGCTGTGGGTTACTTTGCATCCCTTTATGCCTCGGAACTGCCCCACCGGGCGGTGGCCGTGTACATGTACCTCAAGGACCGGGCGGACAAGGACGGCAAGTGCTACCCGGCGATTAACACCATCGCCGCGGAGCTGAAGCTGTCCCGCAGCACCGTCAAGCGGGCCATCGGCGATCTTGTAAAAAGCGGCTGGATTCGCAAGGAGCAAAGATGGCGTGAAAACGGGGGAAAGAGCAGCTGCATGTATTATGTCCGGTAGCCGGACGCGCGCCGGGACGGCAGAAAACCTATCGCCGCGCCAAGGGGGCGGTCTGCCCCTTTGGCGAACCATGGCACGGTCCACGATGAGCCATCTACTGAACTGCCCACTCTGAAATATGTTAAAGAGCAGAAAAGAAACAAGAATACCCTTATTAGCTTATCCGGCATATTCTCTATACTATTTTGATATGTATGCGAACGCTGATTTTTATATTGTTTACGCTGATGTTTCATGGTAAAATATATGAAACGCAAGGAGGTGCCGGGTATGTCTGTGAGTTACAAGAAACTGTGGAAACTGTTGATTGATAAAGACATGAAAAAGAAGGACTTGAGAGAACAGGCAGGCATCAGCCATGCTTCTGTTGCGAAGATTGGCAGAAATGAAAACGTTACGACCGATATTCTCGTCAAGATTTGCAAAGCTTTAAACTGTGATATTTCAGATATCATGGAAATTGTTGACGATACAAAAACGCATTAGAGAGCCGCTCTTTTCAATTCGCAGGCAAACGCGCTTAAACTGGAGGCGGAAAGGCTGAAAAAGGAAAAAGCGGCGCTCACCGCCGCAATCAGCGAGTTTTCGGCGGTTTCATCGGCCGAGGAGGTCTATCGCTATCTTTCCCGCCGGGGATATATGGAGGAATTCGATAAAGATTTCTTTGACCGCTTTGTGAAAAGCATGGACGGTCTTTTCGCCGGCTGAAATCGGCTTCCGCTTAAAGTGCGGCCTTGTCCTGCGGGAAAGGATGGAAAGATAATAAGGCACATACCTTACGGATACAGGATCGAAAACGGGCAAGTCGTTTTGGATCCGGACGAGGCGCAGAGGGTGTGGGCGTTTTTTGAAGACTACCTCAAGGGAACTTCGCAGCAGGAAGCGGCAAGGCGAAACGGCATCCACAGTGCGCAGGCGACCCTGGGAAAGATGCTGCGGGACAGTAAATATCTTGGCGACGGTTTTTATCCTCCCGTCATATCTCAGGAAATTTATGACTGGGCGCAAGAGGAGCGCAAAGCGGCGCGCTTTGCATGAAAATTGCCCGATGATCCCCGAAGCGGCATTGGAAAAAGCGTTTATGGAGCTTATGCGGTCGATCGATTTATCTGATTTGCAGGACGGCCCGAAAAGGGCCGCGCCGGATATTGAAATCAAATATGACGACCCGGTAAAGCAGGCGGAGTACGCGTATTCGCTTATCGAAATAGACGACTTTGCTTATCTGACGAAAAAGCTTAAAAAGCTGCTCCTGGAAGCGCCGCCGGTCTTCGACGGGGAGTTTATGAAAAGTGTCGTCCGGCGCATAACGGTATGCGGGGATAGGGCGGAGTTTGAGCTTTTAAACGGCAAAACCTACGGAAAGGAGTTGAGTTTGGGTGCTGCAGACGGCAAGGAACGTGTCGGTCATACCGGCGCAAAGAAATATGCACCTGGCGGCGGAGGACAGCGCCGGGCATAAGCTGCGGGTGGCGGCCTACTGCCGGGTTTCCACCGACGAGGAGGAGCAGGCCTCCAGCTACGAGGTGCAAATCGAGCATTACACGTCTTTCATACAGGGCAATCCGGAGTGGGAGCTGGCTGGCATATTTGCCGACGAGGGCATCTCCGGCACCAATACGAAAAAAGGGCGGAATTCAACCGCATGATCGAGGAATGCATGGCGGGCAAAATCGATATGGTGATAACCAAATCCATCAGCCGCTTCGCCCGAAACACCCTCAACTGCCTGAAATACATCCGGCAATTAAAAGACAAGGGCATCCCGGTATTTTTCGAGAAGGAAAACATCAACACCATGGATTCCAAGGGCGAGGTCATGCTGACAATCATGGCCAGCCTCGCCCAGCAAGAGAGCGAATCCCTAAGCCAGAATGTAAAGCTGGGGATACAGTACCGCTACCAGCAGGGGGAGATACAGGTCAACCATACCCGCTTTCTGGGCTATACCAAGGACGCAAACAAGCAGCTTGTGGTTGTGCCGGAAGAGGCGGAGATTGTCAAGCGCATTTTCCGCGAGTTTCTCGAAGGCTCAAGCCTTCTGCAGATAGGAAAGGGGCTTGAGGCCGACGGCATCCTTACCGCGGCGGGCAAGCCCAAGTGGCGGCCGGAAACGATAAGGAAGATACTGAAAAACGAAAAATACATGGAGGACGCGCCTCTCCAGAAGACCTACACCGTCGATTGCCTGACCAAAAAGCGGGTAATCAACAACGGCATTGTCCCGCAGTATTATGTGGAAAACAGCCACGAGGCGATCATCCCAAGGGAAATCTACATGCAGGTTCAGGAGGAGCTTGCAAGGCGGGCCAAGCCTTTCACCGACGTCGGCGGGAAAATGCGGTGCTACAGCTGCAAGTACGCGCTTTCAAGCATCGTCTTTTGCGGCGACTGCGGGGAGTTGTACCGGCGCATTACCTGGTATTACGGCAACCGGCCGACGGTGGTCTGGCGGTGCGTCAGGAAGATTGAGTGCCGTACGCCTGAGTGCCATTCGCAGAGCGTCAAGGAAGCGGATCTCAAGCGTGGTGTGGTGAAGGCAATCAACAAGCTGGTGCTGGGCAAGGAGGAGTTTATCTCCGCCATGCGGAAAAACGTGGAGGCCGTCATAGGCGGCGGAGCCGGGCAGGGCGTTGATGAAATCGAGGAAAAGCTTGCGCAGCTTCAGGACGAGCTTGTAAGGCTCGCCAGCGGCGGGCAAAACTATGAGGCGGTGGTCGAGGAGATTTACCGCCTGCGGGAGATCAAGGGCAAAATCCTTTCGGGCAGCGCCGACATTCACGGTAAGCGCCGGAGCGTCGCCGAGATGGAGGAATTTTTAAACAGCCAGTCTGGCATCTTTTTTGAGTTTGACGACAAGCTTGTCAGAAGGATTGTCAACAGGGTTACTGTATATGACGGCAGGCTGACGGTGGAGTTTAAGACAGGGACGGAAGTAAATGTGGAATTGTAGGGTAATAAAATAATACCGCCGGTCAGGGCTTAAAGGCTTTGGCCGGCGGTTTTTCGCTTTAATTGTAAATTTTTCTGCAGGCATATTGAAATTATTCGTTTCTTCGCATATAATGGAAGTTGGAATTTTCTGTTCTGTGAGGTATTCGCGATGGATTACTTAACGGCAAAACAGGCCGCTGAAAAATGGAATATATCCCCGCGCAGGGTGCAGGTCTTATGCGAGCAGGGCCGAGTAAAAGGCGCTGTTCGCTTAGGTTGGGCATGGGCGATACCAAAGGATGCGGAAAAACCGAGAGATGCTCGAATAAAAACGAAAACCGAAAATTAAAATACTTATTTTGTGTGGTGAGAAAATGGACAAGAGATCACTTACTGAACAAGAAATACGTACAAGGTTTATAACTCCGGCTATTAAAGCTGCTGGGTGGACTGATGTTCAAATCCGTGAAGAATATGCTATTACAAAAGGGCGAATTATAGCTCGCGGCGGGTCTTATAAGAGAGATAAGGCTAAATATGCAGATTATGTCCTTTTCTATAAACCACACATTCCCATTGCTATTATTGAGGCAAAGGATAACAATCATACAATATCGGATGGAATGCAGCAAGCATTAGGTTATGCCGAACAATTACGCGTGCCGTTTGTATTTACATCAAATGGTGACGGTTTCACTTTTCATAACCGCAATAGTGAAGGCAGTAATCGTGAAACAATTTTATCCATCTCTGAATTCCCCTCACCTGAAACACTATGGAGCATGTATAAGCAATACAAAGGTATAGATGAAAAGCAAGAAAAAGTTATTACGGAGCCTTATTATGTTGAAAGGCCTGATAAGCAACCGCGATATTATCAGCTAAATGCGATTAATCTCACTGTTGAATCTATTGTTAAAGGGAATAATAGAGTATTACTGGTCATGGCAACCGGAACCGGAAAAACATATACAGCATTTCAGATTATTTGGAGACTCTGGAAAGCGGGTATTAAAAAACGTATTCTATTTTTAGCAGACCGAAATGCGCTTATTGACCAGACTTATACTAATGATTTTGCTCCATTTAAAGATAAAATGACAATTATTCGCCATCGCCATGTGGATAAATCATATGAAATATACCTGGCTATTTACCAAGGGCTTACAGGTGAAGGCGACAAGGATATTTTCCGTCAATTTAGTCCTGATTTTTTCGATTTAATTGTTGTTGATGAATGTCACCGCGGCAGCGCCAAAGCTGACAGTGAATGGCGAGAGGTCTTAGAATATTTTAAATCTGCTACGCAAATCGGCTTAACGGCAACGCCAAAAGAAACGAAAGAGGTTTCTAATATTGATTATTTTGGGGAACCAGTCTATACATATTCGTTAAAACAAGGTATTGAAGATGGATTTTTAGCTCCATATCGGGTAATTCGAGTCTTACTTGATAAGGATGCCGAAGGCTTCCGTCCTTATCTTGGACAGACGGATCGTTTTGGAAATATTATAGAGGATCGTGAATATAACATTACCGATTTTGACCGGGAATTGGTATTGGAGCAACGTACTAAAGTGGTTGCAAAAGTGGTTTCCAATTATTTAAAAGCGCATAACGCTCGAATGGATAAAAGCATCTTTTTCTGCGTTGATACTGAACACGCTGATCGCATGCGGCAGGCACTAATTAACGAGAACAGCGATTTTGTAAAAGAAGACGAGCGCTATGTGATGCGAATAACCGGTGATGACGATATCGGAAAAAAACAGCTTGACAATTTCCGCGATGTGTCCAGCAGATATCCCGTTTTAGTAACAACGTCAAAATTGTTGACAACCGGCGTAGATATACAGACCGTCAAATATATTGTGTTGGATACCAACATCAACAGCATGACTGAATTCAAGCAGATTATTGGACGCGGCACCCGGATTCGCGAAGATTTAGGGAAAGTGTTCTTTACTATTTTTGATTTTAGAGATGCTACGCGATTGTTTGCCGATCCTGACTTTGACGGGCCCTGTGAACAGGATGATGAATATATGCCTGATGAAAATGGCAATATACATGATTCTGATTCCGATAGCGAATTTGTAAGAGAAGATCCTAAGGACTACACCATTGATAACGATTCGGAGTCTGGCAAACGTAAAAAATACTACGTGGGTGATGTAGAGGTATCTGTTTTAAAGCAAAGAGTTCAATACATCGATAAAAATGGGAAATTGATTACGGAATCTCTTACAGACTATACAAAACGAAATGTTTTGAGTAAGTATGCCTCGTTGCATGATTTTTTACATGTTTGGAACAGCGCGGAACGCAAGCAGGCCATTTTAGACGAGCTTGCTGAACAAGGCGTCTTAATCGAAGAATTACAGGAGCAAATCGGGCATGAATTTGACCCGTTTGATTTGCTGTGTCATATTGCATTTGACCAACCCCCTTTAACAAGGCGTGAAAGGGCAAATAAGGTAAAAAAACGAAATTATTTTGCTAAATACGGGGAAAAAGCGGCGGCTGTTTTGGACGCTTTGTTGGACAAATATGCCGATTCGGGCATTTCTAATATAGAGAGTTTGGATGTTTTAAAGGTAAATCCCATAAGAGAGTTTGGAACCCCTCAGTTTATTGTCAACAAAATCTTTGGGGGAAAAGAAAAATTCAAACAGGCTATACGGGAGTTAGAGCAAGAACTTTATGTCGCATAATTTGAGGAGGTAAGCCAAATGGCTATATCAAATACAACAAAGGCCCTGAAAGACATTATGCGTATCGATGCGGGGATAAACGGCGATGCGCAGTACATAGAACAGATTGCTTGGTTGCTTTTCCTAAAAGCATTTGATTACAAAGAACAGGAATGGGAATTAGAGGATGATTATGTTCCGGTTATTCCCGAGCAATATCGATGGAGAAACTGGGCTGAAGACGATGAAGGCATTACCGGAGATGCCCTGATTGAGCATGTAGAAAATATGTTCCGGACGTTGCGCAATTTGGATGTTTCAGATGGAGATCCACGAAAATTCCTTGTCCGTGATGTCATGGAAGGCGTAAATAACTTCATGAAATCAGGAACGCTTTTGCGGCAAGTTATTAATAAAATTAATGCTGATATTAACTTTGATGAAGTAAAAACCGCTCATTTATTCAATGGCATTTACGAATCCATGCTCAAGGATCTGCAAAGCGCTGGCAAAGCCGGGGAATTCTATACTCCGAGGCCCGTTACCAGATTTATTGTAGATAAAGTGAACCCTCAGTTAGGTGAAATTGTCCTTGATCCGGCATGTGGAACCGGCGGATTTTTAACCAGTGTCATTGACCGTTTTGATATCAAGACGGCTGATGAGTATAGAACATTGCAAAAAACCATTAGGGGTATCGAAAAGAAGCCTTTCCCCTTTTTACTGTGCGTCACTAACTTGATTGCCCATGGCATTGATGTGCCATTGATTAGGCACGACAATACCTTGCGTACGCCGACAACAGATTATAGTTTGGCTGATAAGGTAGACGTTATTGTTACCAATCCGCCTTTTGGAGGGGCGGAAGAGAAAGCCATTTCTCAGTCGGTGCCAGCAGAATTACGAAACACGGAAACAGCGGATCTGTTTTTAGTACACATCATGGCACTTCTTAAAGACGGCGGACGCTGTGGCATGGTTTTGCCGGATGGATTTTTATTTGGAACAGGCGTAAAAGCTGCTATCAAGAAAAAACTGTTGGAGGAAAACAATCTGCATACCATTGTTCGTTTGCCTAAGGACGTGTTTGCACCATATACCAACATAAATACAAACCTGCTTTTCTTTACAAAAGGGAAACCCACACAAGGCGTATGGTTTTACCGCTTGGAAATGCCTCAAGGCTATAAGCATTTTTCAAAAACAAAGCCGATGTTGTACGAGCACTTCGCGCCTGTGCGTGCATGGTGGAACAATCGTAAAGAGAGCGATGTTTCCCAATATGTTCCTGTGGAGGATATCATTGCGGCGGAGTATAATTTGGATTTTTGCGGGTTTCCTCACGAAACCGAGGAAATTTTGCCTCCGGATGAATTTATTGCGCAATATCGCAATGAGAAGGCAATTTTAACAGAGAGAATTGAAAGTATACTCGCAAAGATTCAAATAGCCCTGGCACAGGAGGATGTGCTATGAAAGCAGCGGAATTGCGTAAATCTATATTGCAGGCGGCGGTACAGGGAAAACTTGTGCCTCAGGATATACATGACGAACCGGCTTCGGTTTTGCTGAAGCGTATCCGTGCTGAGAAAGAGCGACTTGTTAAGGAAGGAAAGATTAAAAAAGAAAAACCTCTGCCACCTATTTCGGAGGATGAAACTCCTTACGACTTGCCGGAGGGATGGGTTTGGTGCAGGTTAGGAGAACTTATCCAGATAGCAGAAAACAATAATATTCATAAAAACTTACCCGAAAATACATTGGTAAATTATGTTGATATTGATGCAATTGATAATAAAAAATATTGTATAAAGGACGTAAAGCAAATCCCTGTCAAAAGTCTCTCGTCTCGTGCGCGAAGGGTGCTTCAAAAGGGCTTTATTGTTTATTCTCTCGTGCGTCCGTATTTAAATAATATTGCAGTGGTTGAGGACGAAAAAGAAAACTATATTGGCAGTACGGGTTTTGTTGTGTTCAAGCCAATTAAAATTGAGATAAATTACTTCATTAGTTTTCTTTTGTCTCCATTTGTCAAGACATATTATTTATCATTGCTTTCCGGGTTTAATTCGCCGAGTGTTTCTCAAGAAGATTTCCTGTCCACGCTGTTTCCCCTTCCACCTCTTGCCGAGCAACAGCGCATTGTTACTAAAGTAAATGAATTAATGGCATTATGCGATGAATTAGAGGCAGCTGAACAGGAACTGGATGCTCTTGAGAGCCGTTTTGAAGAGTATTTACCGAAATCTATCCTTCAAGCGGCGGTACAAGGAAAACTTGTGCCACAGGATATACATGACGAACCGGCTTCAGTTTTGCTAGAGCGCATTCGTGCTGAAAAAGCTCGTCTTGTGAAAGAAGGGAAAATAAAAAAAGAAAAGCCTCTACCTCCTATTTCAGAGGATGAAATTCCCTACGACTTGCCTGAGGGATGGGTTTGGTGCAGGTTAGGGGATATTATTATTCAAAATATTGGTGGAGGAACGCCTTCTAAGCAAAATTTAGCGTACTGGAATGGTAATATACCATGGGCGAGTGTAAAAGATCTCACGGGGCCAATATTAGACAAAACACGAGATTGTATAACTGAGTTAGGGTTAGAAGAAAGCTCATCTAACCTTATACCTGCCAATAGTATTATTGTTTGTACTCGTATGGGATTAGGTAAAATAGCTATTAACACAATTCCTGTGGCAATCAACCAAGATTTAAGGGCTCTAATTATTTCAAGAATGAACATTGATTTGCGATATATTATCGCATACTATAAAACTCTGAGTATCCGAGGTGAGGGTACAACAGTTAAGGGTATTTCGATTGAGGAATTACATAACATGCTTTTTCCCCTTCCACCTCTTGCCGAGCAACAGCGCATTGTTGCTAAAGCAAATGAATTAATGGCATTATGCGAGGAAATAAAAGCGGTAAAAACAAAACCCATTGAACAAAGGGATACTAACAAGGTTATAGACTTCCCGGCAGTAAAACAAGATGGGCAGCTCCAGTTAGCGGCTCGTGGAGAAATCAGTAAAAAGTCTTCCAACGAACTGATGCAAGCGATTGATGAGATGTTTGCGGAGGACGAGTGATGTTTAACGCAAACACTTCGACGGCCAAAGCAAAATGGGTTTTGGAAACAATGGGTATAAAGGACGTTCCGGCTCCATATTTTGACGATATTGCGCGTCAGGAGAAGATAAAAGTAAAGCGACGTTCTTTGCCTTCAGAAAAGGATTTCAGCGGGATGCTGATATACAGAGGTGAAAAGAAAGGTATCCTTATCAATACATATATTGAAAACATCGGACGCCAAAACTTTACTTTTGCCCATGAGCTTGGCCATTATTTTTTAAGGCATAAACCTCCATATACATTGGATGGGGAGTCAAGTTTCAGATGCTCAAATCAAGACATGGAAGTTGTAGATAACTATTCTTCTATAGAAGCTGAGGCGAATCAATTCGCTGTCGAATTATTAATGCCTGAGTTGCTTTTTAAGCCACTTTTAGCAGGGACTGTTTTTGATTTTACCTTAATGAGTAGTTTGGCAAACCAGTTTTATGTATCAAAGCACGCGTGCGGGAACAGGATTTTAGATTTTATGAAGGAACCCTATATTCTTATATGCTCCAAGGGGACATCCGTTACCGCAATCAAATGCTCAAATGCAGCCAAGAGATTTGGGAAAGTAGTAAAAAATATTCCTACAGAAAGTCATGCATACAGAGCGATTCAATATGAGCAGAATCAAAAGCAGTTCTATCTTTCGCCTGGCTCTGTATGGTTTGGACAATTATATAGCAATATTATTGTTTACGAGTGCACTCGGGGAAATTATGAGCATGATGTATCTATGACTATTTTGAAAGTAGAGTATTATACAAACCACTGAGGATTAGCATGAGTGGTACCGGAAGAATTTTATGCAAAGAAGATGTCACTGGAGAAGACATATGGAAAAGAAAACTGTCGAAAAAGGATGCAAATATCCTGCCATTGAAATAAAGAAAAAGACAGGCAACGAACAATTTTTGAATGCAGGCAGCGATGTCTGTACGCTAAGAGATTTTTGGGCCTGGGCGTATTCTGATCTTATTGGTAATACCGAAAGAGGCAGACTGGCTGAATTCATAGTTGCTATGGCGCTTGGTATTACAGAGGGTATTAGTGTATCGTGGGATAAATATGATTTGCTTTCCAAAGAAGGCATTCGTGTAGAAGTCAAAACTTCTGCATATCTTCAGTCTTGGAGCCAACAGAATTTATCAAAAATAAGCTTTGGTATCCAGCCAACCTACGGCTGGGACAGCGTTACAAATGAATATGATGCAGAAAAAAAGCGTCAATCCGACGTCTATGTGTTTTGCATACTAAAACATAAGGAGCAGGCGACCCTTAATCCGCTTGACTTGTTACAATGGGATTTTTATGTTTTGTCGACGGCTGTTCTAAACAAAACGGCGCCGGGGCAAAAAACGATATCACTTAGAAGCCTTATGGACAAAGGAGCCAAGCAATGCGAATACGCGATGCTGTATGAAACTATCAAGAGCGAAGCAGCTCGTTGAAGGATATTCACTATTTGCTTGAACAGTTTATGCGAGAACAGGATGCATATGCAGCGCGCCTAGCGGCTGCTGAACATATAGCCGACCCCTTTCAGCGTGGCAATGTACCTGGGGCTGTCGGGGTCCTCCCCCAGCTTTCTGCGCAGGTTGCTGATATGGGTCATCAAAGCCTTCTGGCTGATGGACCGGGGGTGATTCCACACCGCCTCGATCAGTTGGTCGGAACTGAAGTACCGGTTGGGGTTCTGAGCCAGAAAAAGAAGCAGGTCATACTCCTTGACGGTAAGCTCCACCCGTTCCCCTTTCATCTCCACGGTACGGTCGAACAGGTTGATGCGCAGGTCGCCAAACGCAAGGACGGCAGGCTCGTCTTCCTGCAATGCGCACTGCTTCCGGAAGCGGCGCAGCTGCGCCCTGACCCTGGCCACCACCTCCACGGGGTTGAAGGGCTTTTTGACGTAATCGTCCCCGCCGATGCCAAGCCCCAGCGCCACTTCATGGGGAGCGTCCCTTGAGGTGATGAAGATAATGGGTACATCCGTTTTTTTGCGGAGCTCATGGCAGATTTCAATGCCGTCCAGCCCCGGCAGCAGAATGTCCAGCAGTATCAGGTCGGGTTTGTGGAAGGCGGTTTTGTCCAGGACATGGCTCCCGCTGTAAACCGAAAACACCTTGAAGCCTTCTCTTTCGAGATAATGGGTAAGAAGCTCATGGACAACCGCCTCATCGTCCACAATCATGATTTTTTCGCCTGCCAAGATTCACGCCTCCTTCCTTCTATATCCCTCAAATATCTGCTATAATACCAATATATATTAAATTATAGCATATTTCATTGATATGTTGCAATTTTAGTACAGGAGACAGGAGGTGCATATCTTGAGCAATGCCGGAAAGCTGAAAACAGCGGTATTTCTTCTCCTGGCCGCAGCAGTCCTGGGGACCGCGGCCTTTTACATATCCGGACATCTGTCGTCGAAGGCGCCGCAGCCCCCCCGGGCTGCACAGGGCATGCTTGACCTCAGGAACTGGTCCTTCGGGCGGGATGGCGTTTTGAGCCTGGAAGGCGAGTGGGAATTCTACTGGCGGCAGCTTCTTGCCCCCGAAGACTTTAAAAGCGGCGGGGCAGCCTCCCGGACCGGATTTATTCGCGTTCCCGGCACCTGGAACGGTTACGCGCCGCCGGGGAGCGGGAAAGGGCAAAAGCTGCCGGGCGAGGGCTATGCCACCTACCGGCTTGTTGTCCATACCAATGCCGGTGAGCCGGTGCTGGGCCTTAAAATACTGGATTTTGCCACTTCCTACCGCCTGTGGGTCAACGGCGAGCTCCTCTCGGAAAACGGCAGGGTGGCGACAAGCAAGGACGAAACCCGACCCCAGTCCTTTCCCCGGCTTGTCAGCTTCCAAAACGATGCCGGAACTGTTGAAATCGTACTGCAGATCGCCAATTTCACCCACCGCAAGGGAGGCATCTGGACGGACATAAAAATGGGCACTCCCGGCCAGCTCCAGGCGCTGCGGGAAAAACAGGCCTTCAGCACCCTCTTTTTGTGCGGCGGTCTGCTGATCATGGCCGTATACCACCTGGGGCTTTACCTGCTGCGCCGCAAGGACAGGGCTCCTCTTTTCTGCGCCCTGCTCTGCTTATTCATAGCGGCAAGGGCAAGCGTCACAGGCGAGATTTTCCTTTTAAGCTATTTTCCGGACTTAAGCTGGAACGCCGTCTATATCGTGCAGTACCTCGGATTTTATCTGGCGCTCCCGGCCTTTCTCCAGTTTATGAGAATACTGTACCCGGACGAGATGCCCGCAAAGCTTGCCGCAGCCGCCTGGGCCGCCGGCGCCGCCTCAAGCCTCACCGTGCTCATTGCCCCGCCCAGTGTGTACACCTGGCTCATGCCCTTCTATGAGGTGTACGCCGTCGTCCTGCTGCTTTTTGTCCTGGGCCCCGTTTTGATCCGCGCCATAGCCAGGGGACGCGAGGGCGCCGCCCTTTTCCTTCCCGGCACCGCGGCCCTTGTGCTGGCGGTCGTCAACGACTCCCTGGTCTCCAACGATATCCTGTGGGGTCCCTACATCGGCGATTTCGGCGTGTTCGTCTTTATATTCTTCCAGTGCTGCGTCCTGTCCATGCGCTTCTCCCGCTCCTTTGCCACCGTGGAAAAACTCTCGGAGGAAATGCGGGACAAAAATACCGAGCTTATAAAGCTGGACGGCGAGAGGTGCGAAGCTTTAAAAAGGCTGGAGGAATACAGCCGGAACCTGGAAAACATTGTGCAGGAAAGGACCTCCGCCCTTGCCCGGGCCAAGGAGGAAGCGGATCTGGCCAGCCGCGCCAAAAGCGATTTTTTAGCTACCATGAGCCATGAAATCCGCACTCCCATGAACGGCATGCTGGGCATGCTGGAGCTCCTTGAGGCCACTCCTCTGGATGAGGAGCAAAGGGAGTATGTTTCGGTGGTCAGGGACTGCTCAAACCTTCTGCTTTCCCTTATAAACGATGTGCTGGACTTAAGCAGGATAGAAAAGGGAGCGGTTTCCCTGGAAGAAAAGGATTTTGAGACAAAAAGCATGAAGCGTTA
The DNA here is from genome assembly GCF_000019165.1 of Heliomicrobium modesticaldum Ice1. GTDB lineage: Bacteria > Bacillota > Desulfitobacteriia > Heliobacteriales > Heliobacteriaceae > Heliomicrobium > Heliomicrobium modesticaldum. The sequence continues at coordinate 164,504 of NC_010337.2, read as the reverse complement.
CCTGGTAAGCCTCATCGAACCCATGGCCGCCAGGAAAGGGCTGGACTTTGTCTCCGAATTCTCCCCGTCGGTGCCGCCTGTCCTCAGGGGCGACCCGGTGCGCCTGCGCCAGGTGCTTTTAAACCTTTTGAACAACGCCGTCAAATTCACCGCAAAGGGATGCATTACCCTGCGGGCATATGTGACAGGGAACGAAATCACCTTTGAGGTGGAAGACACCGGCCCCGGCATACTGGAGGAAATAAGGGGGAGCATCTTTAAGCCCTTCACCCGGGGACATTCCGGGACGGACAGCATGCACGGCGGCGCCGGCCTCGGGCTTTCCATCTGCAGGCGCCTTGTGGAGCTGATGGGCGGCGGCATCAGCTTTGAGACAACCGCAGGAGTTGGCTCGCTGTTTCGGTTCACCGTTCCCTTAAAGATTTCCGATACCGGGACGGGCCTGGAGGAGGCAAAGCCCGCCAACGGCGGGACAAAAGCGTCATACCTGTGGGAAAACAGCCCGGGTACGGTGCTGGTCGCTGATGATTTCGAATTCAACCGCCGGGTATTGACCATGCAGCTTGGCAAGCTGGGGCTGGAAGCGGAAACCGCCGCCGGCGGGCAGGAAGCGGTGGAGATGTTTTCCCAAAAGAATTATGCCCTGGTTTTGATGGACTGCCGCATGCCGGGCATGGACGGCTTTCAGGCCGCGGCAGCCATCCGCAGGCTGGAGGCCGGGAAAAACAGGCATACCCCCATTATCGCCGTCACCGCCGGCGCTGCCCCTGAAGAAAAGGAAAGGAGCCTTGCCGCCGGCATGGACGATTACGTAAAAAAGCCCGTCCTGCTGGACGCCCTGTCCGGGACGCTGGCGCGCTGGCTGCCGGGCGCCGTGAAAAACGGGCGGCAGGTTTTGGGGGGCGCTTTCGCCGAAACCGCCGCAAGCCGGGTTATTCTCCCCTCCTTTGTGCCGGAGGGGAAAAAGGCGGAGCTTCTGCAAACGGTGGGCGCGGACCCGGCGCTTCTGTCCCGGGTGCTGGCCGCCTTCCTTAGGGATATGCCGGAAAAGCTTGCCGCGCTGGAAGCCGCCCTGAAGGAAAAAGACGCCCCCCGTGCCCGGCTGCTCTCCCACGGGATGAAATCAAGCGGGCAGTTTGTCGGAGCCGCCTCCTTCGCCGCCCTGTGCGGGGAGATGGAGGAAAAGGCCGTCGCCGGCGCCCTCGAGGGGGCCGGGGAGCTGGCGGAAAAAATCCGCCGGGAGCTTCTGGGAATTCAAAAAGAACTGGCACAATATGCAGGAGAAATGACTTAACAGTAAGTGCTTGGTATCAGATGTCTTATATGGCAGGGACTCGGACGCGGACCACGACAGGCGGTCTGCGTTTTTTATGTGCGCCCAGCATGGGCGCAATCTAACGGGTGAAAGTCCCGAGTGCGGGTTGATAGTGCCAAGCACATAGCCAAGAGCAAGGGTGTCCATCGTGAGGTGGAATCTGAAGGAAGCTGGCGGCAAACTTCTGGTCTGACGAACAGGAACTACATCAGGCATATGTATGCTGGGTGAGATTGCATAACAAATCAAAGCCCTAAACTATCCGGAAGCATACGGTGTAAATGTGGCAGATATATGGAAGGAAAGATTGCGTTCTTACCTGGGGAGGTCTCACGGACGTGTGGAAACAGAGTATGAAACACGGTTGAAATAAGATTTGCCGTGAGGAGTCAGCAGAGGTCATAGTACTCTGTGTAGTCGACGACACGGAGGAAGGACTGAACTTTAGGAGGTGAAAGTAAATGAATGTTACTGAGAATGGAATGAAATACAGACAACCTCTAAAAGAGGGCTATCTGCAGAGAGTACCTGCGGAACAGGAAGGGAATGCAGAAGTGTATGCTCCATCAAGGATAACTGAAAACAACATCACCGACACAGACTCGTTGACAGGGGGATTGCTAGAGAAAATACTGGATAGAGACAACATGAACAAGGCATTCAAGAAAGTGAAATCCAATAAGGGAGCTTGCGGAATCGATGGGATGGGAGTGGAGGAACTTCTACGATATCTCAAAGAGAACGGACAGCAACTAACTCAAGCAATCCAGGAAGGTAAATATCGTCCGAATCCTGTAAGAAGGGTAGAAATACCCAAAGAAGAAAAGGGAAAGGTAAGAAGACTTGGAATTCCGACAGTAGTGGACAGAGTAGTACAACAAGCGATAACGCAAGTACTATCACCAATATTTGAGAGACAGTTTTCGGATAGTAGTTTTGGATTTCGCCCAAAGCGTAGTGCACACGACGCCATTCGAAGATGTCAGAAGCATGTAGATGAAGGCTACAAATATGTAGTGGACATGGATTTGGAGAAATACTTTGATACAGTCAATCAAAGTAAACTGATTGAAGTTTTATCAAGAACCATAAAAGACGGAAGAGTAATTTCACTTATACATAAGTTTCTACGAGCCGGAGTCGTAATAGGGCACAAATTCGAGGGAACAGAAGTTGGAGTGCCACAGGGCGGACCACTAAGTCCGCTATTAAGTAACATCATGCTGAATGAACTAGATAAGGAACTGGAACGCAGAGGACACAGATTTGTGAGATATGCAGATGACATGGTCATTCTCTGCAAGAGCAAAAAGAGCGCAAAGCGGACACTGGAAAACATTCTTCCATACATAGAAGGGAAGTTATTCCTTAAAGTGAATAGGGAGAAAACAGAGGTTGGACATATTAGTAAAGTTAAGTTTCTTGGGTACACTTTCTATAGACACAAAGGACAAACGAGGGTGAGAATCCACCCTAAAGCTGTTGCAAAGATGAAAACAAGAATTAAAGAACTGACAGCGAGAAGCAATGGAATGGGAAATGAACAGCGAATCTTCAACTTAAGAAAGTATATCATGGATGGATTAACTACTTCAAACTGGCTGATATGAAACAACTGCTTAAAGACACGGATGAGTGGATGAGGCGAAGAATTCGCATGATTTACTGGAAACAATGGAAGAAGGTCAAAACAAAATACCGAGAACTCAAAAGACTAGGAACCAACGAGAGCAAGGCTTGGGAATTCGCAAATACAAGAAAAGGCTATTGGAGAATATCCAACAGCCCAATTCTAAATCAATCACTTAACAACCAAACTTTAAAGAAGTTAGGTTTCTTATTCTTTTCTGATTATTATCAACAAGTGTGTGTAAACTAGAGAACCGCCGTATACCGGACGGTATGTACGGTGGTGTGAGAGGTCGGGAAAATTATTTAATTTTCCCTCCTACTCGATTGCCTAAAGCGACATTTTTACCTAAATTTCCACATAATTATAAAAAAATTTCATTCTTTACCTTCCCTAAAGGTAAAAAGGGATTGAGACTAAAGGTTGCTCTGCTATAATATTTGAACAAAAAGTATGGCTGAAAAATGCATTATGATTTCATTCATAAATATAGAAGCAGTCATATATTCCGGCATTTATTGTCTGAATTAATTGGTTTACAGATGTGCTGTTTTGGTGGAGGATTTTTCATAAACTTTTCTTTTTACAAAGGAGGCTCAGTAAATCATGAGAAAATGCGTGGGAATTCTTATAATTGTAATGATATTAGGTGTATACCTGGTATATTCTTCATCTGAAGCTTATGCCGCTACTCAGATAATTTCGCAGGAATTTCAGTCGATGCCGAGCTTTAGCAGCCAATTCAGCTCTCCCTCCGAAAGTGCAGCTACCTGGAATACAGCTCCGGGCGGTAATGCAGGCAAGTTCAATAATCAGCTGCAGGTAATTGCCAACGGGCCGGTTGTAACCGCCAGGACATTATCATACCCCCTTTATCCGTGGAAAAATTATAGTTCCTCTATTGATATAAAATTACCGTCTGATTATACCATGAATTATCGGGTGATTGTTGCGTACAGTTTTGGAAATTATAATGCGGAAGATTTTGTAAACGACCAGTCGAACTGGACGATTATCAAGGAATTCTCATCAACCGGAGAGAAAGGAAATAACAATACTTGGACCAGTTATGAAAAATTCATGTCAAGCTTTGACTCAAATAAAATTAATTTTGTTTTCTATGTTGAATCCAGCGGTAGCGGATTGACAGTGGGATTTGACAATCTCAGGATTATGGATTATGGTGCACAAATTCTAATCGACTCTCAACCGCAGGATTTAACAGTTACAGAGGGAAAAACAGCTACATTTACTGTAGAGGCAAGAGGAGTAGACTTAAGATACCAATGGAAAAAGGATGGCGTTGAACTGAATACAGGTGATGGATATGTCACTTTACCAAATATACCAACATTGACTATCAATAATGTCAAGAAATCGCACGAAGGCAGCTACACTGTAATGATAACGAGTAACCTATATGGCGGTAGTGTTACCAGTAATGCCGCCACATTGACGGTAAATCCGAATAATCCGCCCGCAGCGAAAGATCCGGTGCCAACCCAAAGCGTTACTGAAGGAAGCACAGCCGCTTTTAACGCAGCCGACATCGCTGAGGATGTGGACAATGACCCGCTGACCATCACGGCCATTGTGACAGGTCCGGATTCCGCAAAGGCGACGGCAAGCCTTGACAGCGGCACCGTAACGCTCACCGGCGTGGCGGTGGGCAGCACCTCGCTTGTTGTCACAGTCAGCGACGGGACGGATACAGCAGATGTAACCGTACCGGTTTCCGTCACGGCAGCTCCTGTAGCTCCGACCATCATCACTCAACCATCCAGCCAAACGGTGACCGCGGGACAGACAGCTTTCTTCACGGTAACAGCGTCAGGAACTGAACCTTTGAGCTACCAGTGGAAGAAGGACGACAATAACCTTTCTGACGGCGGCAATATCAGCGGAGCCACCACGGACACATTGACCATCAACAACGCCCAGGTGGCGGACGCTGGAAATTACACTGTAGTGGTAACCAATGCAGCGGGCAGTGTGACCAGCGATGAAGCAACGCTAACTGTAAATGCCACACCAGCATACAGTGCGCCGGTTTTGGATACAGATGGATTCCCGATGCTCAATTCAATTGATGAAGATGATTATTCTTCAAACGGAAATACAATTGCACAAATTGTTACGGATGGCTCGATTACCTGCTTTGATGGCTCAACGGCTGAAAATATAGCTGTTACATCGGTAGATAACACCAACGGTAAATGGCAGTACTCAATAAACGGAGGCATTACATGGCTGGATGTCAGTGATGTAACAGGAAGAGTTATAGATCTTAGCGCCAATTCCCTTCTACTGGACGAAAATGCCCGCCTTCGTTTTGTGCCCAATGCCAATTGGAATGGAACATCCACCTTTACATACAGGGCATGGCAGAATAATGCGGCAGGCTTGCAGCTGGATGGCGTTGATGATTATGTGGCTGTATCTGGTTTGGGTACTTATCCCGCCATTACGATAGAAAGTTGGATACGTATAGATAGCTTTTCAGACGGCTTTAATGTTATCATGAATGGCAATAACTGGGAAATACCTGGCTTGCTGCACAGCCAGTTCCTCAAGGGAAACCCGACACAGCTGGAAATTGCAGTATATGGTTCGCCGACACCGTACGTCCGATTTGATTACGACTTCAATCAGATTGTCGGCAGATGGACCCATATTGCCGTTACAATTAACAAAGCTACTGGAAATTACAAGCTTTATGTGGACGGCGTATATAAAGAGACAAAGTATCGTAACTTGGCAAATATCCCCGGCATTAATGTAAGCAGTTTCAGTTTAGGCGCATGGAACAACAGCGGGACAATGCAGCGTTTCAGCAGAGGAATCTTCAGCGATTTTCGCTTGTGGAGCGTGGAGCGCAGCGAAGCCGAATTGGCGGCCAACATGGCTAACGGTTCTTTAACGGGAAATGAAAGCGGACTTATAGGCTACTGGAAGTTTAATGAAGGGAATGGGACGGTTGTGGCAGATAGCGGGCCTGGAAGCCACAACGGAATTATTCACGGCGGAGCTGCATGGATCAGTTCTTCCGGCCAGACAGCCAATACCACTGTCAACGGAGGATCGACGTATTTTAGTGAAGCTGAGGAAACAGCAAACATTGCCGTAAATGCCGTAAATGATGCTCCGTCTCAGCCTGGCGCATTTACAACGCCATCATTGGGGCAGTCCTTTGTAAGTGGAAGCAATATAAATGTTGCTTGGGGAGAAGCAACAGATATAGAAGGAGACATTATAACATACACAGTTGACTTTTGGGATGGGAATATCTGGATAACGAATGTATATTCAGGAACTAATACATCGTTCGCTTTCAGCGATACCGGTGGAATTAATACATCATCGGCAAGGTTCAGAGTAAAAGCCAGTGATGCAGAAGTATCCTCGAGTTACAGCGAAAGTGATGAATTTAATATCGTAAACACCTACACAGTAACCTTCAAGAACTGGGACGGAAGTGAACTTAAGACAGAGGTAGTAGAGCATGGCAGCAGAGCGACAGCACCAGAAGAGCCGACAAGAGAAGGATATCACTTCACCGGCTGGGATGTTGACTTTAGTAATATAACTTCCGACCTGACGGTGACTGCAACTTTTGCGATAAATGAATACACGCTGACCTATATAGCAGGAGAACACGGAAGCATTAGCGGGGACGCAACCCAGACTGTAAGCCATGGAGGTAACGGAACTGCTGTAACTGCTGTACCGGATACAGGTTATCACTTCGTCAGGTGGAGCGATGATGTGACCACCGCTACCAGGACAGATAAGGATGTCACAGGTAACATTACAGTAACAGCTATCTTTGAAATAAACGAATACGAATTTACACCGCCGTCCATAACAGCACAGCCGGTCAGTCAGACAGTAACTGCGGGACAGACAGTCACCTTCACTGTAACAGCGGCAGGAGATGCACCTTTAAGTTACCAATGGAAGAAGAATGGCAATAGTTTGATCGACGAAGGTAATATCAGCGGAGCTGCCACATCCACATTGACCATTAACAGTGCACAAGCTTACGACGCAGGCAGCTACACCTGCTATGTAAGCAATGCCGCGGGCAGCGCAACCAGCAATGCGGCAACTTTGACGGTGAATACGGCGCCTCCTGCGAACAACCCGCCAACGGCGAAAAATCCGGTGCCAACCCAAAGCGTGACGGCGGGCGGCACGGCCACCTTCACCGCTTCCGATATCGCGGAAGATACGGACAATGACCCGCTGACCATCACGGCTATTGTAACAGGCCCGGACACAGCAAAGGCAACGGCAAGCCTTAATAGCGGCACTGTTACCCTCACCGGTGTGGCGGCGGGCGACACATCGGTTGTGGTCACGGTCTACGACGGGACGGATACAGCAGATGTAACCGTACCGGTTTCCGTCACGGCAGCGCCGCCCACCCTGGTAACCTCCATCACCGTAAGAGGGGCAGGCGACGCGACAACAGTGGTGAACGGCGGTACCCTGCAAATGACAGCGGAAGTATTGCCTGTTGATGCCACGGATAAGACCGTGACCTGGAGCGTGTATTCCGGAACGGGCACAGCCGGCATAAACGCTTCCACCGGATTGCTGACGGGCACCGGAGAAGGCACGGTGACGGTAAGGGCGACAGCCAACGACGGCTCCGGGGTATACGGCGAGGCAACCATCACCGTCACGGCGGCGCCGCTGCCGGTCATGGGCGGCAGTGTAACCATCAGCGGCAATGCCAAATACGGCGAAACACTGACAGCGGATACATCAGGCATCACCTATACCCCGGACACCAGCGATGACGTGCCAACCTACCAGTGGAAACGCGGCGGAGCGGATATCCCGGGGGCCACAGCCTCAACCTACACATTGGCGCAGGCCGACATCGGCCAGACCATCACCGTGACTGTCACCGCCGATGGCATCCACGCTACGAGCAGCGTCACCAGTGCTCCGACGGCTGTTGTGGACAAAGCCGACGGGCCGGCGGCCCCGGGAGCACCTTCGCTGGCAAGCAAAACCCACAACAGCGTCACCCTGGCAGCCAACGCAGCCTACGAATTCAGGGTAAACGGAGGCCTGTGGCAGGACAGCAATATATTCACGGGTCTATCACCGGAAACCTCATACACCTTTACCGCCAGGGTCAAAGAAACCGCCACCCACAAGGCATCGTCCGAGAGCGCGGGGCTGACCGTATCGACGGATGCAGCACCGGCCCAGCCTGACACCACTCCGCCGGCCGTGGCGGACGGAACCATCACTGCCGGCAGCCTCACCCATAACCGAGTCACTTTGAGCTGGAGCAAGGCGACGGACGATGTGAGCCCCCAGGGCGCTCTGCGGTATCGGGTCTATTATTCGGATTCAGACAATATAGCATCAGTAACAGACGCGGTATATAACGGCACAGCAGCAGGAGATTACGCAACAGATATCGGCACAAAAGAAATTACCGGCTTGAATAGCAATACCACCTACTACTTTAACGTCATCGTTATGGACGAAGCCGGGAACAAAACCGCTTACACCATGACATCAGTAACCACCGCGGCCGCGCCGCCCGTGAACACCGCGCCGAAGCGCAAATCCGGCGTACCGGCAACAGCGACGGCCGTCGTGACCGTGAACAACGCCTACACCCTTGATCTGTCCACCATATTCGAGGATGCCGACGGCGACAATCTGACCTACAAGGTATCGGTGAACGGCGCCGCGGCGGTTGCGGCAAACAAAGATTATTCATACACGCCGGCTGCTGTAGGTATAACCACCCTGGTATTCACAGCCAACGATGGGACAACGGATTCCTTAGACACGTACACCGTAACCCTGACGGCCGGTGCCGCTGTAACCTGCACCGTCACTTTCGACTCCCAGGGCGGCAGTGCGGTAGCAAGCATTACCGGCGTTGCACCGGGCTCCGTCATAACCGCGCCGTCCGCGCCGACACGGACTGGCTATACCTTCGGCGGCTGGTATAAGGAAGCGTCCTGCGTCAACGCCTGGAACTTCAGCGTTGACACGGTAACGGCGAATATAACCCTCTATGCCAAATGGATATATAATGGCGGCGGAGGCGGCGGAGGCGGCAGCGGCAGCAGTAGCAGCACTCCTGCCACCCCAACATACAAGGCCACCGTATCCGGGAGCAACATATCAGAAACCAAACTGCCCGTCAGTGTCAATACAAATACGGACAGTGCGGCAACAGACCTTGGTACACTGGCCAAAGATATCTTTGCCGGCGCGGGGACGGCAGTCCTCACAGTACCCTCCATTCCCGGCGTGAACTCCTATACCGTAGGAATACCCGCCGCTTCCCTGTCAGGATCACAAGGGGAATGCGTACTGACCTTCTCCACCGGCGCGGGCAGCGTCACCCTCCCGTCCGGCATGCTGGCGGGAATTCCGGGAACGGAAGAATCGAGCGCAGGTATCACCATCGGCCAAGGTGACAAGTCCGGCCTGCCGGAGGAAGTAAAAGCAGCCGTCGGCGACCGGCCTATTGTCCAGCTCACCCTGACCCTGGACGGCAAGCAGACCGAATGGAACAACCCAAGCGCGCCGGTGACGGTAAGCATCCCCTATACGCCGACGGCGGCGGAGCTGGAAAACCCCGAGCATATCGTGGTCTGGTACATCGACGGCAGCGGCAGCGTGGTTTCGGTGCCCAACGGGCGCTACGACCCGGATACAGGCACCGTGACATTCACCACCACCCACTTCAGCTATTATGCCGTAAGCTACAAGCAGGTGAGCTTCAAGGACGTGGCAAAGGATGCGTGGTACTCAAAAGCGGTTTCCTTCATCGCCGCCAGGGAGATCACTACCGGCACGGGAGGCGGCAATTTCAGCCCCGAAGCGAAGCTGACCAGGGGGCAGTTCATCGTTATGCTGCTGAAGGCGTACGGCATAACCCCCGATGCAAACCCGCAGGACAATTTCGCGGACGCGGGCAGCACCTGGTATACCGGCTACCTGGCTGCGGCCAGGAGGCTTAAAATATCCGCGGGCGTGGGCGGCAACGTGTTCGCCCCCGAAAAGGAAATCACCCGCCAGGAAATGTTCACTTTGCTGTACAACGCGCTGAAAGTAATCGGCCATCTGCCCCGGGGCGATTCGGGTAAGACGCTCTCAGACTTCAGCGACGCGGACGACGTCGCCCTCTGGGCGAAAGAGGCAATGAAGCTGCTGATGGAAACCGGCACCATCGGCGGCAGCGGCGGCAAACTTTTGCCTCAGGACACCACCACCAGGGCGCAGATGGCCCAGGTACTGTACAGTTTGCTGACAAAATAGACCAGGTGGCAAGCTGCAAGGGATAAAAGCCTTGCAGCTTGCAATCCCGGTACTCATATACCGGGGCCGAGGCAAATACGTATTAGTAAACTTTATTATAAGGAGGCATTAAAATGTGCGCTATGACCATAAGGGTTATAAATAACTCGAACCATGACTTTCAATGCATCGGCAGTTGGGGAGACAGCATCAGCTGCAATTCAGGCGCCCTTATTCCCGGGGGAGAAAAAGGGAAAAGGATAGTGGAAATTGGAACAATTGATTTGCCTAAAGCGGGGCTTCGATCCGGCAACTGGGGCTGGTGGTATGTCCAGGACGTTGTCAATAAGGCTACCATTGAGTTTTTTGCCTTTGCCGATCCATGGTCGCACAACGGCGACCGGGTCAGCGCCGGCCTGCGCGCCAACAACAGCCATAATATAGATCGGGTTACTCCCAATCCCCTCCCGGGATACTTTGACACAGCAAAGGACAATGACTCCTTTACCTTGATCATCCAATCCCAATGGACTGATAACCCGCCTGACTATATTTTCAACTTTGGGCACTATGGCTGCAAATACGCACCGGTACTTGACAAATGGCAGTGGGCGGCCCATGCCTATGTGAAGGTTGTGAGCTTTGACGGGAGCCGTACTGTGAATTTCGACTGCTATGGTGGCACTTATCCCGATGATCCTTCAAATGATTGGGTTTATCCTTCGCTGTCCTTCACGGCCACCGAAGACCAGCTCCTGCTGGCCCGGGCCATATGCAGCTTCGAAATCGATGAAAGCAGGACGGACTATGGGAGAAAGCCGTGTGTATCAACGTTAACGCCGAGCGGCAAACTTCGTCTCGGCGATTGCTGCGGCATCATTTACCTTCATTCCGGCGTTTGCCACCAGATGGCCAACCGCATCTGCGCCGCCGTCACAAATCTGGACGCCGGGGACATGGCCGACATGGCCTTATATAATGATACAAAAGGGCTCTGGGGAACTTACGGAAAACTGAATAATCCGGGGCCGGGCGTTGTATGGGACCGGATATTTAACGCCTATTCCGATCAAATGACGCTCACCGACAAGCAGTTGAAAGCGCTGGGGGTCTGCCCGGATGCCAAAGATGAGGCCGTCAGGCTGTTATACGGCTCATGGGAGGACTACCTGAGAGAATGCAGGAATTTGGTTGCTCAGTACAAAAACAAGAAAAAGCCCTGACATTTCCGGAGGTGTTGAACATGCATAAGCCAATTCTCAAAATCCTAATCATCATCTTTTTACTAATTTCGGTCATGCTCTGCCCATTTTCGGCCCGGGCCGACGCCGGATCAATCCCCTTTCTGGGGGAGATCCGCTTGTTTGCCTTTGACTTCGCGCCCAACGACGGCGTCTGGGTGCCCGCCGACGGCCAGACTTTGCAGATTACCCAGTATGACTATTTGTTTGGTCTGATCGGTACCGCTTACGGCGGCGACGGGATGAACACCTTCGCCGTCCCCAACCTCAACGGCGCAGGCAGCGCCAATCCCTGGGGAGCCGGCAAAGGCCGTTACTTCATAGCGGCCTACGGTGTTTACCCGGATTCCGGTACTGATACAATGGCTACGATCAACCCATACCTGGGCGAAATCCGCCTCTTTATGTTTTCTCCGGCGACGCCCGTTCCCAAGGGCTGGCGTGTATGCAACGGTGATGCGCTGCCGGTGTCCGGGAACGCAGCTTTATATTCTTTATTAGGCACGGAGTACGGCGGCGACACCACCAACTTCGCCCTGCCCGATTTGCGCGGCCTTGAGCCCGTTCCCGGCAGCCGCTACTGCATTTGTACGCAAGGATATTATCCTAGTTCTGATGGAAAGAATATGTATGCCCTTCCTACCGTGTACACGGGTGAGATCCGCCTTTTTGCCACATCAGCGAGCAACACAGCATGTACTCCGCCGGCGGGCTGGCTGCGCTGTGACGGGCAATCCCTCTCCGCATCCGCTTACCCGAGGCTGTCCTCTTTGATGGGCACGATGTACGGCGGCAGTGGCAGCACCTTCAATCTGCCGAATCTTAATGGCGGTACCAATCCCGCCAACCCCTGGGGCGGGACGGATTGGGGATTGTATTGCATCGTGGCGGATGAGCAGTACTCAATCCTTCCGAATCCATGATCAGAAGGACGTAAAGCTTGAAAGGGGGTTGTGTCATGGAAATAACTCATAAATTTGGAATAGCCGGGATTGCCGGTCGCCTTGCGGCAGTGGCAGTTATTGTTTTGGTATTGATGCTGGGAATTGCACAGACGGCCCATGCCGCCGGCAAATTAATTCCCATATCGCCTGTCGGCGTATCAGCCAGTAGCTTTATGGCGCCTTACGGGCCGGAACGGGCGGTGGACGGCAGCACCGCTCCGGCCAGCCGCTGGGTCTGCGCCAAAGCTTACGGTGTAACCAACCAGTGGCTGCAGGTGGATCTGGGCAGCAGTTACCGGATTGACAATATCGAAGTGATAGGCATGTCCTCCGCGGGGTGGAGCACTGCCTATAATATTCAGCATTACCAGGTGCAGGCAAGCCCGGATGGAACAAGCTTTTTTAATATCTCCATCCCTTATACCACGCGCTATGTCCGGGTTCGGGTGGACACCGGAAACGGACTGAACAATAAATGGGCTGCCATCACCGAACTGAAGATTTACGGGACGACCGATCCGACCGTAACCACCAATGCCGCTCCGGCCTCGGTGGGGGCAACCTCCGCCGTCGCCGGCGGAAACGTCACCTCACTGGGAAACGACACCACCGTGGAACGGGGAATCGTCTACTCCACCAACCCCGCCAATCTTACGCTGGCCTCCGGCACAGCTGTGTCTGCGGGAAGCACCGGCTCCACCGGCCCGTTTACAGCGACGCTCAGCGGTCTGCAGGCGAACACCACTTACTATTACAAAGCATACGTCACCAATGCTTTCGGGACCGCTTACGGCGGCGCCTGCAGCTTTACCACCGGAAATCCGCCGGTGCTGGCGGTCAATACCGGACTAAGCGTCAATAAGAACAGCCAGGCTGTGACCATCACCGATACCATGCTTAGGGCCACCGACCCCGAACAGGGGGCGGCTTCCCTGACCTTTGCCGTGGGAACGGCGCCTGCCAGGGGAACTTTGAAGAAAAACGGGAATGCAGTCGCCGCAGGCGGGACCTTCACCCAGGCCGATATCGACAACAGCCTGATTACCTATACACCGAACACCAATGCAACCGGCGCTGACAGCTTCAGCTTTACCGTCTCCGACGGGACCGCCGGGGGGAGCGCAGGGGGGAGCTTTGCCATCAATATCATTGAACCGCCGGCTGCAATCGACATTGCTGCTATTCCGGGAGTAACCGCCCCGGCAAGGGGGGCAACACCCGTAACCGCGATAACCGAAACGGCACAATATACGGGAACCGTAAGCTGGTCACCGGCCGACAACCCGTTCAGGGGCGGCACGGTCTACACGGCCACCATAACCCTGACGCCAAAGACAGGATACACCTTGACAGGCGTGGCTGCAAACTTCTTTACCGTAGCCGGAGCCACATCGGTAAGCAACGCGGCTGGTTCGGGCGTGGTGACCGCCGTATTCCCGGCCACCGAAGCGGATCCGCCGTCAAATAGCCCGCCAGCGGCGAAAAATCCGGTGCCGACTCAAAGCGTGACCGCGGGCGGCACGGCCACCTTCACCGCTTCCGATATCGCGGAAGATACGAACAATGACCCGCTGACCATCACGGCTATTGTAACAGGCCCGGACACAGCAAAGGCAACGGCAAGCCTTGACAGCGGCACTGTTACCCTCACCGGCGTGGCGGCGGGCGACACATCGGTTGTGGTCACGGTCTACGACGGGACGGATACAGCAGATGTAACCGTACCGGTTTCGGTAACGGCGGCGCCGCCCACCCTGGTAACCTCCATCACCGTAAGAGGGGCAGGTGACGCGGCAACAGTAGTGAACGGCGGTACCCTGCAAATGACAGCGGAAGTATTGCCTGTTGATGCCACGGATAAAACCGTGACCTGGAGCGTGTATTCCGGAACGGGCACAGCCGGCATAAACGCTTCCACCGGATTGCTGACGGGCACCGGAGAAGGCACGGTGACGGTAAGGGCGACGGCTAACGACGGCTCCGGGGTATACGGCGAGGCAACCATCACCGTCACGGCGGCGCCGCTGCCGGTCATGGGCGGCAGTGTAACCATCAGCGGCAGTGCCAAATACGGCGAAACACTGACAGCGGTAACATCAGGTATAACCTATACACCGAATACTACCGAGGATGTACCCACCTACCGGTGGAAGCGCGGCGGAGCGGATATCCCGGGGGCCACAGCCTCAACCTACACATTGGCGCAGGCCGACATCGGCCAGACCATCACCGTGACCGTCACCGCCGATGGCGTTCATGCCACAGGCAGCGTCACCAGCGATCCGACGGCTGTTGTGGACAAAGCCGACGGGCCGGCGGCCCCGGGAGCACCTTCGCTGGCAAGCAAGACGCACGACAGCGTTACGCTGACCACCAGTGCAGCCTGCGAATTCAGGGTAAACGGAGGCCCGTGGCAGGACAGCAATGTATTCACGGGACTGGATCCGGAAACCGAATACACCTTCACGGCCAGGGTCAAGGAAACGGCCACCCACAAGGCATCGGCCGAGAGCGCGGGGCTGACCGTCACGACGGATGCGGAACCGGCCCAGCCCGACACCACTCCGCCGGTCGTGGCGGACGGAACCATCACTGCCGGCAGCCTCACCCATAACCGAGTCACTTTGAGCTGGAGCAAGGCGACGGACGATGTGAGCCCCCAGAGCGCTCTGCGGTATCGGGTCTATTATTCGGATTCAGACAATATAGCATCGGTAACAGACGCGGTATATAACGGCACAGCAGTCGGAGATTACGCAACAGATACAGACACAAAAGAAATTACCGGCTTGAATAGCAATACCACCTACTACTTTAACGTTATCGTTATGGACGAAGCAGGGAACAAAACCGCTTACACCATGACATCAGTAACCACCGCGGCTGCGCCCCCCGTGAACACTGCGCCGAAGCGCAAATCCGGCGTGCCCGCGACCGCAACGGCCAGCGTGACCGTGAACAGCGCCTACACCATTGATCTGTCCACCATATTCGAGGATGCCGACGGCGACAATCTGACCTACAAGGTATCGGTGAACGGCGTAGCGTATGCTGGGGCAGATAAAGATTACTCCTACACGCCAAATGCTGTAGGCACAACCCCACTGGTATTCAAAGCCAATGACGGTACGGCGGACTCCGCCGACACCTACACGGTTACCCTGACGGCTTCCAGTGCCGGTGGCGGAGGCGGAGGTGGCAGTGGCGGAGGCGGCAGTGCTATCACCGGCAGCACTCCTGCCATGCCAACATACAAGGCCACCGTTTCCGGGACCAACATATCAGAAACCAAAATGCCCGTCAGTGTCAATACAAATATGGGCAGTGCGGCAACAGACCTTGGTGCACTGGCCAAAGATATCTTTGCCGGCACGGGGACGGCAGTCCTCACAGTGCCCTCGATTCCCGGCGTGAACTCCTATACCGTAGGAATACCCGCCGCTTCCCTGTCCGGCTCACAGGGCGAAGGCGCCCTGACCTTCTCCACCGGCGAGGGCAGCATCACCATGCCGTCCGGCATGCTGGCTGGAATACCGGGAACGGAAGAAAAAACAGCGGGCATCACCATCGCACAGGGCGACAAAACCGGCCTGCCGGAGGAAGTAAAAGCAGCAATCGGCGACCGGCCCATTGTCCAGCTTACCCTGACGCTGGATGGCAAGCAGACAAACTGGAGTAACCCCGACGCGCCGGTGACGGTAAGCATCCCCTATAAGCCGACAGCGGCGGAGCTGGCCAATCCCGAGCATATCGTCGTCTGGTACATCGACGGCAGCGGCAATGTGGTCTCAGTGCCCAACGGGCGCTACAACCCGGATACAGGCACCGTGACATTCACCACCACCCACTTCAGCTATTATGCCGTAAGCTACAAGCAGGTGAGCTTCAAGGACGTGGCAAAGGATGCGTGGTACTCAAAAGCGGTTTCCTTCATCGCCGCCAGGGAGATCACTACCGGCACGGGAGGCGGCAATTTCAGCCCCGAAGCGAAGCTGACCAGGGGGCAGTTCATCGTTATGCTGCTGAAGGCGTACGGCATAACCCCCGATGCAAACCCGCAGGACAATTTCGCGGACGCGGGCAGCACCTGGTATACCGGCTACCTGGCTGCGGCCAAGCGAACCGGCATATCCGCGGGCGTGGGCGGCAACATGTTCGCCCCTGAAAAGGAAATTACCCGCCAGGAGATGTTCGCTTTGCTGTACAATGCGCTGAAGGTAATAGGACGGCTGCCTGAAGGCGACGATTCCGGCAAAAGGCTTTCCGATTTCAGTGACACAGGCGAAATCGCCCCCTGGGCAAAGGACGCTATGAAGCTGCTGGTGGAAACCGGAACAGTAAGCGGCAGCGGCGGCAAACTCTTGCCTAAGGACACCACCACCAGGGCGCAGATGGCCCAGGTACTGTATAACTTGCTCTCAAAATAAAAGGACACATGCAGCAAGGAACTAAAGCTTGGCAATATGCAGATCCGGCACTCATATGCCGGATCTGCGGCAAAGGCAAATACTGAGGATAAGGTTAAGGAACTGCCTGAAACAGAGCTTTATCAACATGAGGCCGCGGCAGCCATCCGCAGGCTGGAGGCCGGGAAAAACAGGCATACCCCCATTATCGCCGTCACCGCCGGCGCTACCCCTGAGGAAAAGGAAAGGAGCCTTGCCGCCGGCATGGACGATTACATAATAAAGCCCGTCCTGCTGGACGCCCTGTCCGGGACGCTGGCGCGCTGGCTGCCGGGCGCCGTGAAAAACGGGCGGCAGGTTTTGGGGGACGCTTTCGCCGAAACCGCCGCCGCAAGCCAGGATATTCTCCCCTCCTTTGTGCCGGAGGAAAAAAAGGCGGAGCTTCTGCAAACGGTGGGCGCGGACCCGGCGCTTCTGTCCCGGGTGCTGGCCGCCTTCCTTAGGGATATGCCGGAAAAGCTTGCCGCGCTGGAAGCCGCCCTGAAGGAAAAAGACGCCCCCCGTGCCCGGCTGCTCTCCCACGGGATGAAATCAAGCGGGCAGTTTGTCGGAGCCGCCTCCTTCGCCGCCCTGTGCGGGGAGATGGAGGAAAAGGCCGTAGCCGGCGCCCTTGATGGGGCCGGGGAGCTGGCGGAAAAAATCCGCCGGGAACTTGTGAAAATTCAAAAAGAACTGGCACAGTAGCATCAAACGCAGGCTTAAGCAAACAGCCTGTGTTTTTTATTGCCCTCATGCGTGTTCCATAATCCGGCTTCCGTATCCTGACTCCTGAAAAAATCTACCTTCCCTAAAGGTAAAAAGGGATAGAGCCTAAAGGTTGACCTGCTATAATGTTCCGGAAGCAAAATGAATTGTTTGAAAAAGGCATTATGAAGATTGCCTTTGCAAATTAAGAAGGGAGGAAAAATGTATGAATAGCAGACGAAGCAGGAAAAGGAGGGCCAGTTCTTTTCTTGTCCTATTCCTTGTCCTGTTGCTGACGGTGAATCCAGTTATGCCTGCTAAGGCATACGCGCTTCCGTCAATAGAGGATCTGGTCAACGAAGCTCTTGAACAAACGGGCATGAAGGATCTGGCGGACGATGTGGCCGAGACTCTGGAAGACACCGTGAACGGCACTCTGCCGGTGTTGGAGAAAGTACCGGAAATGGTCATGGACGACACCAAGGCAAAAGCGGAAGAGGCGGCAGCGCAGCTTTCCGTGATCATGCCGGTGCTGCGGGAAATTGCGGAAACCGGAAACGTTGTTACTGAAATTCTGGGCGCCGTACCCATTGACTTCGACGTTGATGTTGCCGTGCCCATGCCGGGAGACTTGGGCAACGATATGGGAGCGAAAGCCTGGGCGAAGAAGCAGGGGGATTACATTTCACTGTGCATATGGGTGGACGGCCCCGGCCGCAGCCAGGCCGTTTTCGGCATCGCCAACGACGACCCTCTGGGCGGGGGGAACGCGCCTCATTTTGAGAACTCCGGGCACATAACCACTGCTTTCTATGACATGACCCCCAATGGGCGTGACTATGTCCATGCCCGGCTTCCTTTAGGTATGGATATGCCCACAGTGTATGCGCGCGGCTATATCCCCTGGGGGTCTAAGGATGAGCAGTACATTAAGGTTGAAATCGGCGGCATGACCGACACCCAGGTAAACCTCAACTTTGAGGTAAGCCTGAAGGGGACGGCGGACGCGGAGGTATCCATTGAGGGCGAGGCCAAAGCCAGCTTCTCGGTGGGCGTGTCGCCCCAGGAGGCGCAGAAGGTCGCCAACCGGACTATGATCACCATGAATAGGGCCCTGATCGCCGAGGCGGAAAAGGGCGAACTCGGCCCCGAGGCGGCGGCCAGGGTCATCAAGGCGGCCATTGGCCAGTTGAAAGCCTGCTCCGCTGAAAACCCCGGGGCCATTGGTTCGGTTACCCTGGGCGTGGATATCGCCGGGCTGGTGGGGCTGGGAGTGGCGGATTCCGTCTGGCCGGGCATCAGCGCTTCCGGCGGGCTGTATCTGGAATTGCCCCTGGACGCGGCGGCAAACATCGGGCTGGACGCTTTGGATGGTTTACTGGAAAATACCGAGCTGATGGCTAACGATATCCACCGGATTGCATCCTGTGTGTTAAGCGGCGATCTTAGCAGCGAAACTCTGAATGAAGTGACCGCGAGGCTCCGGAATTCCTGGGAAAACGGCGCAAAACCGGTATTTGAAAATATAGTCAATGATACTGTAGGGGCCGTTGCTCAAACCAGTGTCGGCATTTCCTTATCCCTTGACCTAGCGGGAGAAGGCAGTACCTCTGGTGGCGGCGACGGCGGCACTGAAAGCTCCTTCAACCTTTTTGCGGCCGATGCCTCAATTCCCGGGGGAGAGGCTTTGGTGGCGGCTGCCAATGGAGAATTCATCAGCGATACTGTCGAAGGCCTGGCCCTTTTCCTGGGCAACATGCTGAGCGGCAATGTGGACCGGGATGTGCCGGACCAGCTTGACAGGCTGGACGAAGTGGTTGACAACCTGGCGGAGGGGACGGTGCTGAGACTCGACATCTGCACGCCCCTCTATGTCCAGCTTACCGCGGAGCTTTCGGCCAGGCCGCTGGTCGAGGCGTCCAAGACCAGTATCGAATGCCTCAGGGGGCTAAACCGCGCCATGCTTCATGCCGCCAGGGAAGGCAGCCTGGAACCGCTGCGGAACATCGAAAATTACATCCAAGGGGGCAAGGAGCACCTGCTTGAGTTTATCAAAAGCATCAGCGGGTCCATGTTCGGCCTTGACCTCGGTATTGGCGCCAGCGCCGACCTGGGAGCCGAGGCGACGGTGACGGTGGACGGCGGAGCCTCCGTGTACATGAAAGCAAACCCCGAAATGATCTTCTTCGTGACCTCCCTGGGCGAGCTGCAGTTTGACGACGTGACGGGCCTGGCGCAGGCGGGCATTGACATCTCGGTGGGCGCCAGCGGCGGCGTCAACCTGGGCGAGGGCGTGGAGCTGGGGGTTCAGGGCGGCGCCAGCGTGGATACCAGCCTGCTCAAGCTGCTCCTGGAGGAGCATCACGGTCCCATTGATGATCTCTATACCGTAAAAGGTTCGTCCAACGCCAACCTGGGCGAGCTGACCGTAACAGTCGGCGGGAAGCAGCGCAACCTGATACCGGAGCTGAATGATACTGATACTAGCTACACTGCGTATGTTCCTTACAACACCAATTTAGTCACCATTGAGGCAAAACCCCAGAGCCCAGGCGCAAAAGTGAGATTTTGGGGCCTGGATACGAATCGGTACACGGAAGACCTCAACGGATACAACATGTTGGTACCGATCACCGTATGGGCGGAAGACGGGACAATGAAGGAATACCAACTGTCGGTGCTGCAGGGTCCTTCCATCAAGCTCAGGTCCCTGAGTTCGCCGAATGATTCCTTATACTTTAGTCCTGACCAGTTTAGTCCTGACCAGAACAATTATGTTATCAACGTACCTTTATATCGCACCGATATTGAGTTCGTCCCGGTACTGGACCACATCGGAGCCACCCTCAAAGTGAACGGCGTGCCATGGTCCAGCGGGCAAACTTTCAAGGCCCCCCTCAACGTGGGAGAAAACATCATTACCTTTGAGGTCGGCGACTACATGGACACCAACACCTACACGGTCAAAGTGAACCGGGCTCCGTCCAGCGACGCCACGCTTGCCTATCTGAGCGTTAACCAGGGCACACTGGATCCGGCCTTTGACAAAAACACGACATCCTATACCGTGAGCGTCGGTGAAGATGTCGCCAGTATTGCTATCTACGCCGATGTTAATGAGCCCCACGCGACGGCAACCCTGTACAAGGTGGACGGAAATCAGCGTGAAGAATTGCAGTCCCAGCTCTACGGCATTCGCAAAACTGTTGAAATCCAGCCGGGAGAGAACAGCTTCGAGATTGTGGTCACCGCCCAGGACGGTACAACCAGGGAAACTTATAGCCTCAATGTCTTCCGGACAAATGTGCCGCTCAAAAGACTGGCGGTCAGGATAGGCGATGGGGCAGGCGCTCAAAACATAGAACTAACTCCCTCTAGCTTAGGCCATGGTTTAGATTTGAACAGTGACTCCAACGTCTATATAACCGCAGAGCCCATAAGCGAGAACGTAAAAGTCTATATAGGAAATGCAGTGGTCACCAAAGAAGATGGGTGGACGGCAAATCTTGGGCAAATCCGCGAAGACCAGCAGGTGTCGATTCCCGTCACGGTCAGAACATTAGCCGACCTTAAGCGGACCGATTATGTAATCAGGTTCAATTTGTCAAACCAAGACATGGGCCTGGAGAGTGTCAGGTTTGTATACAAAGACCAATCCGGCAACGATCAAACGGTTGTGCCGTCATCCGGCACTGACGGGTTCCACGCGGAGGTGCCTTCCTACGTAGATCACATTAAGGTGTATGCAACGCCCGAATACACTACAGGTAACAATCCTGCTTACACTTTCGTAAATCATATGATTGACTATGCCGGTTCGACTGTCTTTGTCGACCACAGTGTTCCGGGCGTAACCGTTTCCCTTGGAGTCGAAATGAACACCATTCCCATAACCGTCGTTGCCGCAAACGGCAATACCTCGACATATAATCTTTACGTTACGCGGCCGACACCTCCGGAAATGATTGCCGATCTTACCAGCATTTCTGCTAACTGCGGAAGTTTTGACCATGCTTTCGATCCGCGAATTACAAGTTATTTCCTCACCATCCCGTATCAGCCGGACGAAGACGCCAATTCAACCACGTACCCGGGGTGGCCGAGTTCGGTTATAATTACGCTTGCATGCGCGTCAGACGGTTCGACATTCCAGGTGCCTACACAATATGTCTGGAGGAAATACAAGGTTCACGGTGACAAAGGCTCCCAAAATCCATTATTATATGAGATCCATGTGGAAAACATATATACATGGGACCCTATCCCTGTGCAGTTTTCCGTTACCTCTCCGAACGGACAGGTGAGCAAGGTCTACAACATTACCATCCAGCGCTCCCCTTCTGCGAACGCCTGGTTGGACCCTAACAGCGGACTGCAGGTAAGCATAGACAAGAACAGCATAGAAAGCTTAAATCCGGTTTCCTACCCTTTCAACTTAGCCTACACCGTCAATGTGGGCAGCGAGGTGGATAAAATCTACCTTCGCGCCAAACCCTGGTACCCCGGAGCATCTCTGACCATCAACGGGGCTACAGCGGAATATCAATACGATGATGTCAACTCTCCATATCCAGTACAGTACTGCGAATGGCGGGAAGTGCCCCTCAGCGCGGGAGCGAATAAAGTTGAGGTTGCAGTCACCGCGCCGAACGGCAAAAACACCAAGACCTATACCGTCACGATAAACCGCGCGGCGCCGCCCGACACCGCGCCGCCTTCCATCGGAGTGCCGGTGAACATCACGGTCGAGGCGACTTCTTCCGCCGGGGCGGTCGTCAACTTCAATGCCAGGGCCATCGACGCCGTGGACGGCGAAGTGCCTGTGACCTACAGCAAAAACCCGGGTTCCGTATTCCCGGTGGGTGACACCGCCGTAACCGTCACCGCCCAGGACCAGGCGGGCAACACCGCCACAGCCGGCTTTACTGTCAAGGTGCAGGACACCACTCCGCCGTCCTTTGGGCCTGTGGGGGATGTAGAAGTCGACGCGGCCGGTTCCGGCGGCGCGGCGGTTAATTTCTCCGTTACGGCCACAGACCTGGTGGACGGTCCGGTTGAGGTCATGTATTCAAGGACGCCGGGCTCTGTATTCCCGGTGGGAACTACCAGGGTAACCTGTATGGCGGAGGATTCGAGGGGCAACGCGGCTATTAAAACCTTCAATGTGACCGTTATAGGCCAGACAGTAGAAAATGCCGTTATTTCTTCGGATGCTGCGGATTTTGACAAAAATATCGCCAACCAGGCGGATGTGGAAACCACCATCACCTGGAATAGCGCCACAGCCGTTACCGATGTTAAGAAGGCCGGAGCCTCCATTGGAATGGAAAACTATGCTGTAAACGGAAATATCCTGACTATAAAGAAGGAGTACCTGGCAACTCAGCCCACAGGCGGCCTTGTGCTGACGGTGGAATTCGACAGGGGCAATGCGGCGACGCTGGCTATCAATATACTCGATACGACACCGCAAATCATCAGCGCAACCATCAGCCCGACGACAGTGACTTTCGATCTGGATAGCCCCGGCGACGTAAGCACAACCATATCCTGGGGCAGCGCAGCTACCGTCACTGATGTGGTCTATGGCTCAGTTTATTTGACATCGCCTGCGGATTACAACGTTAGCGGGAACACCCTGACCATAAAGGAAACCTGCCTCTCCGGACTAAATCTGACCGATGGGAATTCCATAGATTTTGAAATCTCGTTTAATGCGGGAGACAGCGCGGTACTGACAGTTAACGCTGTCAGCAGCTACGTGCCGTCCGGTGACGCTGCTTTAAGCGATCTGAGAGTGGGCGGAGAAACCGTTGCGGGCTTTGTATACAAACAATATGAATACACTGTCCAGCTGCCATACGGCACTCAGCCCGGCAGCCCGGCAGCCTTCGTCAGCGCAACGCCGAATGACTCCAGGGCAAACGTGCGCATCACTCAGGCTGCGTCCCTGCCCGGAGCGGCCAAAGTGGAGGTCACTGCCGAGGACGGCACTGTGCTGACCTACACCATACACTTTACTGTGGCAGAGCCACCGCTATCCTCCAATGCAAGCCTAAGCGGGCTGACATTGAGCGCCGGGAGCTTGAGCTTCGCGCCGGATACGGTAAGCTATACACTAAGCGTAGCCAATGGAGTAACAAGCACAACGGTTACCCCTGTTGCAGCGGATGCAAATGCCAGGGTGCAGGTGAACGGAAAGGATGTTGAAAGCGGTCGGTCCTCCGAACCCATAGCGCTTAAAGTCGGAAGCAACACGATTGCTATTGTGGTTACGGCACAGGATGGTGTAACCGTCAGGACATATACAGTCACTGTGAACAGGGCGGCAGCGCCAAGTAGAGATAGGGATGATGACAGAGGCAGTGGCGGAACCTCAACCCTTCAACCCCAGCCTGTGCAACCTCCGGCAGCGACTGTCGGCGGGTTGAAGACCACCGCAACTGTGGATGCAGCTACGGGTACCGTAAAAACAGAGCTTGATGCCGATGCTCTGAATATGGCCCTGGAAGGCGCACTGACAGGTGATGACGGGAAAAAGACATTGGAAGTTGAACTGTCCAAGTCGGCTACGGGAAGCTACAATGTGGAATTTCCGGCATCGGCCCTTTCCAATCCGCAGGCTGATATAAACATTGAAATCAAAACTGATGCAGGCACAGTTACACTTCCGGGCAACATGCTTGCTGGTACAGGATTTGAAAATCAGGGTGATGCAGGCTTGACAATTAAAAATGTTGACAAATCAACTCTCCCGGAGGAGGTTAGAAACGCCGTAGGCGATAAACCGGTGATACAGCTGGGCCTTACGGTTGATGGCGAGCAAAAGGCTTGGAACAACCCGGACGCTCCGGTGACGGTAAGCATCCCCTATACGCCGACGGCGGCGGAGCTGGCCGATCCCGAGCATATCGTCGTCTGGTACATCGACGGCAGCGGCAATGTAATATCAGTACCCAACGGGCGCTACGACCCGGCCACCGGCACCGTTACCTTCACCACCACCCATTTCAGCTATTACGCCGTAGTCTACAAGCAGGTGAGCTTCAAGGACGTGGCAAAGGATGCGTGGTACTCAAAAGCGGTTTCCTTCATCGCCGCCAGGGAGATCACTACCGGCACGGGAGGCGGCAATTTCAGCCCCGAAGCGAAGCTGACCAGGGGGCAGTTCATCGTCATGCTGCTGAAGGCGTACGGCATCGCCCCCGATGAAAACCCGCAGGACAATTTCGCGGACGCGGGCAATACCTGGTATACCGGCTACCTGGCCGCGGCCAAGCGGACCGGCATATCCGCGGGCGTGGGCGGCAACGTGTTCGCCCCCGAAAAGGAAATCACCCGCCAGGAAATGTTCACTTTGCTGTACAACGCGCTGAAGGTAATAGGACGGCTGCCTGAAGGCGATTCCGGCAAAAGGCTTTCCGATTTCAGTGACACAGGCGAAATTGCCCCCTGGTCGAAAGAGGCTATGAAGCTGCTGGTGGAAACCGGCACCATCGGCGGCAGCGGCGGCAAACTTTTGCCTAAGGACACCACCACCAGGGCGCAGATGGCCCAGGTACTGTATAACTTGCTGACAAAATAAAAGGACACATGCAGCAAGGAACTAAAGCTTGGCAATATGCAGATCCGGCACTCATATGCCGGATCTGCGGCAAAGGCAAATACTGAGGATAAGGTTAAGGAACGGCCTGAAACAGAGCTTTATCAACATGAGGCCGCGGCAGCCATCCGCAGGCTGGAGGCCGGGAAAAACAGGCATACCCCCATTATCGCCGTCACCGCCGGCGATACCCCTGAGGAAAAGGAAATGAGCCTTGCCGCCGGCATGGACGATTACATAAAAAAGCCCGTCCTGCTGGACGCCCTGTCCGGGACGCTGGCGCGCTGGCTGCCGGGCGCCGTGAAAAACGGGCGGCAGGTTTTGGGGGGCGCTTTCGCCGAAACCGCCGCAAGCCGGGTTATTCTCCCCTCCTTTGTGCCGGAGGGGAAAAAGGCGGAGCTTCTGCAAACGGTGGGCGCGGACCCGGCGCTTCTGTCCCGGGTGCTGGCCGCCTTCCTTAGGGATATGCCGGAAAAGCTTGCCGCGCTGGAAGCCGCCCTGAAGGAAAAAGACGCCCCCCGTGCCCGGCTGCTCTCCCACGGGATGAAATCAAGCGGGCAGTTTGTCGGAGCCGCCTCCTTCGCCGCCCTGTGCGGGGAGATGGAGGAAAAGGCCGTCGCCGGCGCCCTTGAGGGGGCCGGGGAGCTGGCGGAAAAAATCCGCCGTGAGCTTGTGAAAATTCAAAAGGAATTGGCATAAGCGGCATCAAACGCAGGCTAAAGCAAACAGCCTGTGTTTTTTTTGCCCTCATGCGTGTTCCATAATCCGACTTCCGTATTCTGTCTCCTGACTCCTGACTCCTGTCTCCTGTCTCCTGTATTCTGTCTCCTGTCTCCTGAGCCCTGAAAAAATCTACCTTCCCTAAAGGTAAAAAGGGATAGAGCCTAAAGGTTGACCTGTTATAATATTCCGCGGCAAAATGCATTGCCGGAAAATCCCAGGGCATTTGCCCATGCAAAGCAGATTCTAAATATTACCATAACAAGGAGGTAGATTTTGTGAAAAAGCTTTTATCCATTTTGCGGACCCGCCTCATTCTGACCGGCTTTTTGCTGGCGGTGGCGTTCCTGGCCACGCCGGTGACGGCCCAGGCGGCGGGCTTTTCGGGGAGCGGTTCGGGGACGGCGGGAGATCCCTATGTCATCACCACCCCCGAGCAGTTGAACGAGGTGCGGAACAACCTCTCGGCCCATTACCGGCTGGGGGCCGACATCGACCTGTCGGGGTACATGAGCTGGCAGCCTATCGGCAGCCAGTCGGCCCCTTTTACCGGCAGCCTGGACGGCGGCGGCTTCAGCATCAGGAATCTGTCCATTGACCGATCTAATGAGGACATTATTGGCCTCTTTGGTTCTGTTAATGGAGCAAGCTTTCAGAATGTGATAATAAAAAACGGGCTTGTCCGCGGCAGATATGAAACCGGCGGTTTGGTTGGCAGGGCCAGCAATGCTTCCATTAACGGTTGCAGCTTTTCCGGCAGTGTGTTTGGTTATCATACAGTGGGCGGATTGGTGGGAAAAAGCGACGGAAGCAACATCCAGGATAGCTGGGCTTCGGGGTATGTGACCGGTGATGGTTTTTGTATTGGCGGATTAATAGGGGCTTGTACTATAAATGGGGGAACAATCCGGAACAGCCATGCCCAAAGCCAGGTAACGGGCGGCGCCAATGCCGGAGGATTAATTGGAGATGCGCAAAATAATGTAAATATCATTAACTGCTATGCCGTTACCAGCACTAAAGGACCTTACAAGATTGGAGGGCTGGTAGGATCTAAGTATGGCGGTTTGGTGGAAAACTGCTTTTCCAGTGGCGATGTAAGAACTACAACAACTTATAACGATGGGGCAGGCGGAGGATTAATCGGGATTAATTATGGCGCTTCAATTAAATTCAGCTATTCCAGCTGTACTGTCAGTACAATCGGAAGACTCGGATATGCAGGCGGTTTGATAGGTGTGAACGACGGAGGTTCAATAACGGATTGCTATGCCGTCGGGGATGTGACATCCAGATATATAGGCGGAGGGTTGGTAGGGCATAATACCGGTTCAGTTGTAAAATGCTACACATCCAATCATCTTAGCGAAGAGGAATACCGTTGTGGTGCATTGATTGGAAGAAATGAAGGGAGCATAAGCACCAGCTTTTGGAACAAAGATAAATTTGGTTGGCCCATATGGGTACCGAGTGATAAAAGCGGTACCACCGGTCTGACAGAATCCCAAATGAAGATACAGGCGTCATTTGCCGGTCTGGACTTTGATAACGTATGGAACATTGAAACGGGCGGGTATCCTTACCTCCGCTGGCAGATTCCTGCGCCCGATTTGGCTCCCCCCGGCTTTGAAACAGGCTATCCTGCTTATGATGAAGCTACGCCTCAGGGCTTTCGCCTGAAAGTGAAGACCGATGAGGACGCTGATGTCTATTTTGTGGTACTGGACAAAGGCGTTTCATTAAGTCAGTTGTTTACGGAGAATCTCTACTACTCGATGACAACCGGCCGGGCGGAAAACGGTTTGGACGCATTGCCTGCCAATAGAAAGGGCTGGATCGGTACAGCGGCGGGAGTGGAAGCCAGCGTGGAGATCAGCGGGCTGGTTTCGGGCACAGACTATGACATTTATCTGTTTGCCGAGGACAGGGTCGGTAATTATACCCATTCCCTTACCAAGCTGACAGCCCGTACGGAATGGAGCGGTGATGAAAACGGCATCACCGGCTTTACGGTTGCCGGACAGGTGGGAATGTCGAAAATAGATGCCGCGGCTCATACGGTGACTTTTTATATGCCGGAAGGAGCGGATGTAACATCCCTGGCGCCGGCAATAACACTGACAGGCAGCGCCACGGTATCGCCGTCCTCAGGGCAAACGCAGGATTTCACCAATCCGGTCATCTATACCGTAACCGCTCAGCATGGCCAAACCCAGGATTGGACTGTGGTCTGCGCCTTTGTGGATCCCAGTTTGGTCCTGCATCTTAAATTCGAAGACAATCCGGAAGATAGCACACCCTATGGCAATAATGGCACGGCCGGCGGTAATGTGGAGTATGTGCCGGGTATCATGGGAAAGGCCGCTTTATTTCGCGGCGTTGACGCGCCAGGCCACATCATGATTGCCAACAGCGACTCGCTGCGGTTCACCGACGGATTAACCGTTTCCTTCTTTGCCAGAGTGGACAGCGAAAGAGGTATGGACGGGAACAGCAATGCGGTTGAAAAGGGTCGGCAGTGTTTTTTTGCCAAAGACGGCGATCAAAGCAATCTGATCTATTCACTGATCTATGGCAATACAAACACCAATACCATCAAAGGCGGGGGATCCAGCGCCTCTGTCAGCCCTTTTTACACCCTCGGCAAATGGATGCATATAACTTATGTCATCTCAGCCAGCGGAGCTGTGATCTACAAGGATGGGGCAAAAGTGGCGGAGCAGGCATTATCAGGCACTCTGGACTTTAGCGGCTCAAATGCCAAGGATTTCTATGTCGGGAGACTTGGTACGTTCTGGTATCCATTCTATGGTGCCATTGACGACTTCAAAGTATTCAATCGGCCCTTGACGGAGCAGGAAGTAAGGGAACTGGTTTTTGGATCCGGCGACGCCGTATCTTTCGCGGTGAGCGCGCCGGCCGAAGTCCGAGCGGGAGAGACCTTCAGCGTGGTACTTACCGCCCTGGACCAGTCGGGGCAAACCTTAGCGGACTATGGCGGCATACACAATATTAACTGGAACTGGACGGCAAGCCCTTCGCCCAATGGCACGGCACCGGTCAAGCCCGCCGACGGGATGGCGATGTTTAGCAATGGTGTGGCCACGGTTAGCGGATTCAGGCTGACCAATGCAGAGACAATAACCATCACCGCCGCCGAAGATGACGGTTCTTTTGGCGAAAGCGCGCCTGTAACGGTCAGGCCGGGCAGCCCTGAAACCCTGACTGTGGAAACGCCTGGCACGGTGGAGGCAGGTAAGCCATTTCAGATCAGGGTTACAGCTGGCGGGGGAGACATTTACGGCAATACCGGCGGGGTGTTTACCGGCACCATAGGTTTTGCCTGCGATGATTCACAGGCACAGCTGCCCGGGCGATATACTTTTGTTGAAACCGACAACAACGTGAAGGTGTTTGATAACCTGGCACTCAACCGCCTTGGTGATACTACCCTGTGGGTATCCAGATTATCCGGCGGAGACCCTGAGGGGTATTGGAGGTTTGACGAGGGAAAGGGCAGTCTTGCCGTGGACTTTTCCGGCAACCGTTACAATGGTACACTGATCAATACCGACGCAGGCGCTTGGGTAAACGGCGCCCCGGACATCAGTTTTACCAACCACGGTGGACTCATGTTTGACGGGAGCAATGATTATGTTGATGCCGGGAACGGAGTTAACCTGGCCGACAAGTCCTTTACTATTGCCTTTTGGGCCAGATGCATCAAATATGGGGAAAATTGGATTATCAGCCAGGGTACCACTGCCAACAACCAAGGGCTGCATGTAGGCTTCCGCAACGCAACCACATTCAGCATCGCTTTTTGGTACAATGATCTGGACGTCAATGTGTCCGGCGACACTGGATGGCACCACTGGACCGTCACCTATGACAGCGGCACGAAACTTCAGCGTATCTATCAGGATGGCGCCATGCTTGGCTCCCGGACATCGAGCAGCAATTTGCAATCATCCGGAAATCTATATATCGGCAAGCGCTTTAATAATACCGGGTTCTTCGGCGGATACCTGGACGACCTGCGGGTGTATTACAGAGTACTTGCGGATGAAGAAATCGCGGAGTTGGCCGGTGGGGGCGGAAGTATTCCTTTCTGGGATAAGGTGATCACAGTACATCCTCAACGACCGATTGTGGACAGGGTGGCCTTTGGGGCCTCAGGGGGGACGCCGCCCTACAGCTGGAGCGCCACCGGTTTGCCATCGGGACTGAGCATGAGCAGCGACGGAGTAATCAGCGGCGTTCCTACAGCCACTGAAACCTCCACAGCCACTATCACGGTAACAGACGGCGCCGGCAGCACGGCAAGTATGAGTTTGGTACTGGCAGTAGACCTGGGTTCTCTGGATTTGAACATCAACGACTGCCGGCTGGCGGTTAACTATAGTGCCCAGGCGCTGAACATAGCCAGTCTGGCCTTGAGGGCTGCGGGCGGAACCCCGCCCTACAGCTGGAACGCCGCCGGCTTGCCATCGGGATTGAGCATGAGCAGCGACGGTGTAATCAGTGGCACACCCGCAAGCGCCGGGACATCCCCCGCGACCATCACACTGACGGATAATGCAGGCAACACGACCGTTAAAAGCTTCGATCTGGAAATAGACTTTGTGATGCCTCCGTCCATTACCACCCAGCCGTCCAGCCAGACGGTAACGGCAGGCCAGACAGCCACCTTCACGGTAGCAGCCACAGGCACGGGGCCTCTAAGCTACCAGTGGAAGAAGGACGGCAATAACCTTTCCGACGGCGGCAACATCAGCGGGGCCGCAACGGCAACCCTGACAATCAGCAATGTGCAGGCGGCGGATGCCGGAAGCTACACCTGCTATGTGAGCAATGCCGCGGGCGGCGTGACCAGCGACGCGGCAACTTTAACTGTAAATCCCGCCGTAATCGACATCGCCGCCATTCCGGGGGTAACCCCTCCGGCCAGGGGAGCGGCGCCCGTAACCGCGATAACCGAAACGGCCCAATATACGGGAACCGTAAGCTGGTCACCGGCCGACAACCCGTTCAGGGGCGGCACGGTCTACACGGCCACCATAACCCTGACGCCAAAGGCCGGGTACACCTTGACAGGCGTGGCTGAAAACTTCTTTACCGTAGCCGGAGCCACATCGGCAACCAACGCGGCTGGCTCGGGCGTGGTGACCGCCGTATTCCCGGCCACCGAAGCGGATCCGCCGTCAAATAGCCCGCCAACGGCGAAAAATCCGGTGCCAACTCAAAGCGTGACCGCGGGCGGCACGGCCACCTTCACCGCTTCCGATATCGCGGAAGATACGGACAATGACCCGCTGACCATCACGGCTATTGTAACAGGCCCGGACACAGCAAAGGCGACGGCAAGCCTTAATAGCGGCACTGTTACCCTCACCGGCGTGGCGGCGGGCGACACATCGGTTGTGGTCACGGTCTACGACGGGACGGACACAGCAGATGTAACCGTACCGGTTTCCGTCACGGCAGCTCCTGCAGCTCCGGCCATTACCACGGCAAGCCTGCCTGATGGCACGGTGAACACTGCTTACAGCCAGGCGCTTACAGCAACCGGTGATGCGCCCATCACCTGGAGCCTTGATAGCGGAAGCCTGCCAACCGGACTGACACTGTCAGGTGATGGAAACATATCCGGAACGCCGACGGCCGCCGGTACATTTAACTTTACCGTAAAGGCTGACAACAGCGCAGGCAGCGACACAAAAGCCTTGAGCATAACCATTAATCCGGCTCCTGTGCCTCCGGCCATTACTGCCCAACCGACTAATCAGACGGTAACGGCAGGCCAGACAGCCACCTTCACGGTAGCAGCCACAGGCACGGAGCCTCTAAGCTACCAGTGGAAGAAGGACGGGGCGGACCTGACCGACGGCGGCAACATCAGCGGGGCCGCAACGGCAACACTGACAATCAGCAATGCCCAGGCGGCGGATGCCGGAAGCTACACCTGCTATGTAAGCAATGCCGCGGGCAGCGCAACCAGCAATGCGGCAACTTTGACGGTGAATACGGCGCCTCCTGCGAACAACCCGCCAACGGCGAAAAATCCGGTGCCAACTCAAAGCGTGACCGCGGGCGGCACGGCCACCTTCACCGCTTCCGATATCGCGGAAGATACGGACAATGACCCGCTGACCATCACGGCTATTGTAACAGGCCCGGACACAGCAAAGGCGACGGCAAGCCTTAATAGCGGCACTGTTACCCTCACCGGCGTGGCGGCGGGCGACACATCGGTTGTGGTCACGGTCTACGACGGGACGGACACAGCAGATGTAACCGTACCGGTTTCGGTAACGGCGGCGCCGCCCACCCTGGTAACCTCCATCACCGTAAAAGGGGCAGGCGACGCGACCACCGTGGTCAACGGCGGTACCCTGCAAATGACAGCGGAAGTATTGCCTTCTGATGCCACGGATAAGACCGTGACCTGGAGCGTGTATTCCGGAACGGGCACAGCCGGCATAAACGCTTCCACCGGATTGCTGACGGGCACCGGAGAAGGCACGGTGACGGTAAGGGCGACAGCCAACGACGGCTCCGGGGTATACGGCGAGGCAACCATCACCGTCACGGCGGCGCCGCTGCCGGTCATGGGCGGCAGTGTAACCATCAGCGGCAATGCCAAATACGGCGAAACACTGACAGCGGATACATCAGGCATCACCTATACCCCGGACACCAGCGATGACGTGCCAACCTACCAGTGGAAACGCGGCGGAGCGGATATCCCGGGGGCCACAGCCTCAACCTACACATTGGCGCAGGCCGACATCGGCCAGACCATCACCGTGACTGTCACCGCCGATGGCATCCACGCTACGAGCAGCGTCACCAGTGCTCCGACGGCTGTTGTGGACAAAGCCGACGGGCCGGCGGCCCCGGGAGCACCTTCGCTGGCAAGCAAAACCCACAACAGCGTCACCCTGGCAGCCAACGCAGCCTACGAATTCAGGGTAAACGGAGGCCTGTGGCAGGACAGCAATATATTCACGGGTCTATCACCGGAAACCTCATACACCTTTACCGCCAGGGTCAAAGAAACCGCCACCCACAAGGCATCGTCCGAGAGCGCGGGGCTGACCGTATCGACGGATGCAGCGCCGGCCCAGCCTGACACCACTCCGCCGGCCGTGGCGGACGGAACCATCACTGCCGGCGGCCTCACCCACAACGGAGTCACCTTGAGCTGGAGCAAGGCGACGGACGATGTGAGCCCCCAGGGCGCTCTGCGGTATCGGGTCTATTATTCGGATTCAGACAATATAGCATCAGTAACAGACGCGGTATATAACGGCACAGCAGCAGGAGATTACGCAACAGATATCGGCACAAAAGAAATTACCGGCTTGAATAGCAATACCACCTACTACTTTAACGTCATCGTTATGGACGAAGCCGGGAACAAAACCGCTTACACCATGACATCAGTAACCACCGCGGCCGCGCCGCCCGTGAACACCGCGCCGAAGCGCAAATCCGGCGTACCGGCAACAGCGACGGCCGTCGTGACCGTGAACAACGCCTACACCCTTGATCTGTCCACCATATTCGAGGATGCCGACGGCGACAATCTGACCTACAAGGTATCGGTGAACGGCGCCGCGGCGGTTGCGGCAAACAAAGATTATTCATACACGCCGGCTGCTGTAGGTATAACCACCCTGGTATTCACAGCCAACGATGGGACAACGGATTCCTTAGACACGTACACCGTAACCCTGACGGCCGGTGCCGCTGTAACCTGCACCGTCACTTTCGACTCCCAGGGCGGCAGTGCGGTAGCAAGCATTACCGGCGTTGCACCGGGCTCCGTCATAACCGCGCCGTCCGCGCCGACACGGACTGGCTATACCTTCGGCGGCTGGTATAAGGAAGCGTCCTGCGTCAACGCCTGGAACTTCAGCGTTGACACGGTAACGGCGAATATAACCCTCTATGCCAAATGGATATATAATGGCGGCGGAGGCGGCGGAGGCGGCAGCGGCAGCAGTAGCAGCACTCCTGCCACCCCAACATACAAGGCCACCGTATCCGGGAGCAACATATCAGAAACCAAACTGCCCGTCAGTGTCAATACAAATACGGACAGTGCGGCAACAGACCTTGGTACACTGGCCAAAGATATCTTTGCCGGCGCGGGGACGGCAGTCCTCACAGTACCCTCCATTCCCGGCGTGAACTCCTATACCGTAGGAATACCCGCCGCTTCCCTGTCAGGATCACAAGGGGAATGCGTACTGACCTTCTCCACCGGCGCGGGCAGCGTCACCCTCCCGTCCGGCATGCTGGCGGGAATTCCGGGAACGGAAGAATCGAGCGCAGGTATCACCATCGGCCAAGGTGACAAGTCCGGCCTGCCGGAGGAAGTAAAAGCAGCCGTCGGCGACCGGCCTATTGTCCAGCTCACCCTGACCCTGGACGGCAAGCAGACCGAATGGAACAACCCAAGCGCGCCGGTGACGGTAAGCATCCCCTATACGCCGACGGCGGCGGAGCTGGAAAACCCCGAGCATATCGTGGTCTGGTACATCGACGGCAGCGGCAGCGTGGTTTCGGTGCCCAACGGGCGCTACGACCCGGATACAGGCACCGTGACATTCACCACCACCCACTTCAGCTATTATGCCGTAAGCTACAAGCAGGTGAGCTTCAAGGACGTGGCAAAGGATGCGTGGTACTCAAAAGCGGTTTCCTTCATCGCCGCCAGGGAGATCACTACCGGCACGGGAGGCGGCAATTTCAGCCCCGAAGCGAAGCTGACCAGGGGGCAGTTCATCGTTATGCTGCTGAAGGCGTACGGCATAACCCCCGATGCAAACCCGCAGGACAATTTCGCGGACGCAGGCAGCACCTGGTATACCGGCTACCTGGCTGCGGCCAAGCGGACCGGCATATCCGCGGGCGTGGGCGGCAACATGTTCGCACCCGAAAAGGAAATCACCCGCCAGGAGATGTTCACCCTGCTGCATAATGCGCTGAAAGCCATAAATAGGCTGCCCCGGGGCAGTTCCAGCAGGCCGCTCTCAGACTTCAGCGACGCGGACGACATCGCCCCCTGGGCGAAAGAGGCTATGAAGCTGCTGGTGGAAACCGGCACCATCGGCGGCAGCGGCGGCAAACTTTTGCCTCAGGACACCACCACCAGGGCGCAGATGGCCCAGGTGCTGTATAACTTGCTGACAAAATAAACAAAAGGAGGTTTATTTATGAAAACAATTGTAAAAACGCTGCTGTTGGCGGCAGTGATGGCGGTATTCATTATGCTTCCGATGAAAGTGCAGGCGGCGACGCATGACGTCAGTACTTTGGAAGAGCTGAAGACTGTTGTTGCCAGCGTGTACAGCGGCGATACCATCAACATCACCGGCGACATAACGCTGGACAGCGATTTGACCATTACCAACCCAAATGCGTTTGCCATCACATCTTCGGGCAGCACAATTACGTGCGGCAGCTACAAAATAGTTATTGGCGCCGGCGCGGATGTGACTGTCGGCGGCGACCTGGCGATAACCGGCGCCGCAACGTCAACCATCTCGGTGCAAAGCGGCGGGCGCTTTACCCTGGCCGGAGGTACTGTCAGCAACAGTGCCTTATATGCAATAGAAAGCAGCGGTAACGCTGTCATCAGCGGCGGCACCATCAACGCGGCGGGCACCGGCGGTGTTGGCGTCAGAGCCCTTGGTGGGGGAGTCACCATCAGCGGCGGCGCCATCAACGCGACGGGCGTTTCCGGCATAGGCGTCCAAGCTGTTAACAGCGCCTCGGTCACCATCGGCGGCGGGACGGTCTCGGCCTCAGGAACGGGTGTCAGGGTGGGAAACAGCGCCTCGGTCACCATAGATAGCGGGACGGTCTCGGCGTCAGGAGCGGGCGTCCTGCTGGCTGGCAGCACCTCCTCGGCCTCCGCCACCATCAACGGCGGGACGGTCTCGGCGTCAGGAGGGGCCGGAACCGGCGTGCAAGTAACTCTGGGCACGGCCCACATCAACGGCGGCACCATCTCAGGGGACGACAAGGGCGTTAATCTGGCCAGCGGACAGGTCAACATCACCGTGTCCGGCGGCCTGACGGTCAGCGGGGGCGTGTTTGCCAGCACCGGGCCATCCTTCCTCAGCGCTCTCCCGTCGCCGGTCACGGTGACGGCGGGACAGACCGGGCAGGTGGCCCTTGCCGGCGTTGACGAGAGCATCACCTTTGCAATCGACCCCGCCACCGCCGGCGAGCTGGCGGCGAGCATCGCTTCCAACACCGTGACGCTGCAGCCTGCCCCGGCGACCCCGGCGGGCGGCTACGATCTAGTCCTGACCGCCCAGTCCGGTTCCGGGAACCTTAAGTTAACGGTCCCCGTTTCCGTGGAGAACCTGGACATTTCCGGCGACTTCACCGACCCCAACTTCAAGCAGGCGGTCTGGGAGTGGCTGGGCAACAGCGGTGCGCCGGGGAGCTTTACCAAGCAGGATCTGATCGCCCGGATGCCCGACCAAGGCTATACCCTTTATATTGACAGCAAAAACATAGCCAGCCTGGCGGGGTTGGAGCATTTCCAAGGCACGGGAATTCAGGAGCTGGATTGCGGCTACAATCAATTGACCAGTTTGCCGGCTTTGCCTGATTCCCTAATTGGCTTATACTGCTACAACAACCAGTTGACCGGCCTGCCCAGCTTGCCTGGCGGACTGCAGACACTGAACTGCAATTACAATCAGCTAACCCAATTGCCGGCTTTGCCTGCGTCCTTAAACACACTGCGCTGCGCAAGTAACCGGTTGACGGCGCTGCCCGCATTGGGGGCCAATGTCAGTGTGGTTGAATGCGGCTACAATCAATTAACCGGCCTCCCGCAGCTGCCAAGCGGTTTGACAGTATTGACGTGCAATAATAATCAACTGGAGGCATTGCCGGAACTGCCTCCCAATCTTCAGTGGCTATTCTGCGATGAAAACAGGCTGACAAGTCTTCCGGACCTGCCTGGTACGCTCACAATTCTTAAGTGTGACAGGAACTTTATAAACGTCTTTTCCGGGCCTGAAAAAGACAAACTGGACGCTTGCCCGGCCGGCACAAAAACAGTTACACCCCAATTCCG
Source organism: Heliomicrobium modesticaldum Ice1 (assembly GCF_000019165.1). GTDB lineage: Bacteria > Bacillota > Desulfitobacteriia > Heliobacteriales > Heliobacteriaceae > Heliomicrobium > Heliomicrobium modesticaldum. The sequence goes on along the minus strand of NC_010337.2, from coordinate 127,507 downwards.
GTATGCTTACACGGGGACTGGCCTTGTGTTCACAAGGGCCGGTGAGACTCTGGGGATACAGGCGGCTGACGTGAAAAAAGAGCAGTCAGCGGACGGCAATACGTGGACGGACACCTATGTGCAAACGGATTTCGGCCTGTTTGCTTTCGCCAGTTCCGATGAGAATGTGGCCGCGGTGGACAGCCAGGGTGTGGTAACGGCTACCGGGAACGGGAGCTGTGTTATCTACGCCCGGTTTGCGGGCATCGCCTCGGCTTACACGCAGATTGAAGTGCCTATTTCCATCATGGTACCGCCTTCCATAACAACACAGCCAGAAAGCCAGACGGTAACGGCTGGACAAACGGCCACCTTCACGGTAGAAGCGGCAGGAGATACACCTTTAAGCTACCAGTGGCAGAAAGACGGAGTTAACCTTTCCGACGGCGGCAACATCAGCGGTGCTGCTACGAACACGTTGACCATAAGCAATGCACAGTTGTCGGATGCCGGAAGCTATACGGTGGTGGTAACGAATGCGGCGGGCGATGCGACCAGTAATCCCGTTACTCTGACGGTGAACGCACCCCCGTTCATCACCAGCCATCCGGACAGTCAGATAGTAGCGCCGGGACAGACGGCCACCTTCTCGGTAGCGGCGACAGGTACCGAGCCCATAAGCTACAAGTGGAAAAAGGACGGAGCAGACCTGTCCGACGGCGGCAACATCAGCGGTGCTGCTACTGACACGTTGACCATAAGCAATGTACAGTTATCGGATGCCGGAAGCTATGCGGTGATGGTATGGAATACGCTAGGCGATGCGACCAGTAATGAGGCGATCCTGACCGTGAATACGGCGCCGAAACGCAAATCAGATGTGCCTGCGACCGCAACGGCCAGCGTAACCGTCTATGACGCATATACGCTTGATCTTTCAACGATATTCGAGGATGCCGACGGCGACAATCTGACCTACAAGGTATCGGTGAACGGCGCTACGTATGCTGCGGCAGATAAAAATTACTCCTACACACCGGCTGTCACCGGTACAGCCACACTGATATTCAAAGCCTATGACGGGACCGAGGACTCCTCCGACACGTATACCGTGTCACTAAATGTTGAGGGTATCCCGGTCAGCATTCAGGACATTCCGGGCGTGACCCCTCCGGAAAGAGGAGCAACGCCCGTAACCGTGATAACTGAAACAGATCAATACACAGGAACCGTGAGTTGGTCGCCGAACCACAATCCTTTTGCCAGCAGCACCGTCTACACGGCGACCATCATCCTGACCCCGAAAGGAAACTATACCCTGACCGGCGTGGCAGAAAATTACTTCAAAGTGGCGGGCGCCGTATCGGTAAGCAATGAAGCTGATTCGGGCGTAGTGACTGCCGAATTTCCCGCTACAGCTCCCCCGAACAGTAAGCCCGTAGCGAAAAGCCCGGCACCTGTCATGGGCGTGACAGCGAGCGGTACAACCGAATTCAATGCTTACGATATCGCAGAGGATGCGGATGGAGACCCGCTAACCATCACAGCCATAATGACATTCCCCAACTCTAATGTAGCGACGGCAAGCCTTGACAGCGGTACTGTTACCCTCGCCGGCAAAGCAGCGGGCGAAACGTCGTTTACAGTTAAGGTCAGCGACGGGGAGGATTTTGCATATATAACAGTGCAAATTTCTGTGACCGAATTTGCTGGCGGCGACGGCACGGAAGCAAACCCCTACCAGATCGCTGATGCATACCAGTTGAATAACGTGCGTAAACATCTGGATAAACACTTTATTCTTATAAGCGATATTGATCTGGATGTATCTCCATTCAACATATGGAACGGCTGGGAACCCATCGGCAATTCTTCCAGTCCGTTTTGCGGCAGCTTCAACGGCGGTAATCATACTATCAGCAACCTCAAAATCAGACAGACCGTTAAGAGTTATGTCGGTCTTTTCGGCTACATAGGCGTTAATGCCAATGTTCGTAACGTAAAACTAAAACTGGTCGATATAGTCGTTGAGCCTCCAGTGGATATTACTGTCTTCTACGCCGGCGGTCTGGCAGGATATAACGAGGGCAGCATCAGCAAATGCCATGTTTCCGGCAGTGTGTCGGGAGACTTTAATGTCGGCGGCCTTGTGGGCCAAAACGATGGCCTTGTTAGTGAAAGCTCTTCCACCAGTGTTGTGTCAGGTGATCGTTATGTCGGCGGCTTGGTAGGCAGCTGCGAGCAAGAAAGTAATACTGTGAACTGCTACTCCGCGGGGAGGGTACAGGGCAGCGGCAATGTAGGCGGCCTGGTAGGTTACCGCAGCTCCAATTCAACCGTAACCGGTTCCTTCTGGGATACTCAGACGTCCTGTCAAGTAAGCAGTCAAGGCGGTACGGGCAAGACCACCGCGGAGATGAAGCGGAAGTCCACCTTCATGGAAGCGAACTGGGATTTTGACAGCACCTGGAACATTGTGGAAAATTCCACATATCCCTATTTCAAGTGGCAGACTGATGATTTCGACTTCGCGCCTCCGGTATTCGCCGAAAATTACCCGCAAACAGGCGATGTTACCCACGAATCTGCGGAACTGCAGGTTCAAATGGATGAGGCAGGTACCGTTTATTATGTGGTGCTGGAATCGGCTGCTGGTACCATCAGTGCCGCTCAGATAAAGGAAGGGACGGACTCAGTCGGTAATGCCCTGAATGAAAACCGGAAAGGAAGTCTGGAGATAGCGGGAGGCGGCGTATTGGCCGAGACAGTCATTAACGGACTTGATCCTGAGACGGAATACTATGTTTATATGACGGCCGAGGACGCAGCGGGGAACCTGCAGCCAGACGCCTGCATATCCAGTGTGCAGGTGGCCACGTCAGAGTTGACGCCGGTGTATATAACGAAGCAACCTTTGAGTCAGACGGTAACGGCGGGGCAGGCGGTTACCTTCACAGTGGAAGCGGCAGGGACAGAGCCGTTGAATTACCGGTGGAAGAAGGGCGGGGCGGACCTGACCGACAACGGCAGCATCAGCGGGGCCGCGACGGCAACACTGACAATCAGCAATGTGCAGGCGGCGGATGCCGGAAGCTACACCTGCCATGTAAGCAATGCCGCGGGCAGCGCAACCAGCAATGCGGCAACTTTGACGGTGAATACGGCGCCTCCGGCGAATAACCCGCCAACGGCGAAAAATCCGGTGCCAACCCAAAGCGTGACGGCGGGCGGCACGGCCACCTTCACCGCTTCCGATATCGCGGAAGATACGGACAATGACCCGCTGACCATCACGGCTATTGTAACAGGCCCGGACACAGCAAAGGCAACGGTAAGCCTTAATAGCGGCACCGTAACGCTCACCGGCGTGGCGGCGGGCGACACATCGGTTGTCGTCACGGTCTACGACGGTACTGATACCGTAAATGTAACCGTACCGGTTTCCGTCACGGCAGCTCCTGCAGCTCCGGCCATTACCACGGCAAGCCTGCCTGATGGCACGGTGAACACTGCTTACAGCCAGGCGCTTACAGCAACCGGTGATGCGCCCATCACCTGGAGCCTTGAAAGCGGAAGCCTGCCGACCGGACTGACGCTGTCAGGTGATGGAAACATATCCGGAACGCCGACGGCTGCCGGTACATTTAACTTTACCGTAAAGGCTGACAACAGCGCAGGCAGCGACACAAAAGCCTTGAGCATAACCATTAATCCGGCTCCTGTAGCTCCGGCCATTACTGCCCAACCGACTAATCAGACGGTGACCGCGGGAGAAACGGCCACCTTTACGGTAACGGCGACGGGAGACGCACCTTTGAGCTACCTGTGGAAGAAGGACGGCAATAACCTTTCCGACGGCGGCAACATCAGCGGGGCCGCCACCGATACCCTGACCATCAGCAATGTGCAAGCGTCGGATGCCGGAAGCTACACTGTAGTGGTAACCAATGCGGCAGGCAGCGCAACCAGCAATGCGGCAACTTTGACGGTGAATACGGCGCCTCCTGCGAATAACCCGCCAATGGCTAAAAATCCGGTGCCAACCCAAAGCGTGACCGCGGGCGGCACGGCCACCTTTACCGCCTCCGATATTGCGGAGGATGCGGACAGCGATCCGCTGACCATCACGGCCATTGTGACAGGCCCGGACACAGCAAAGGCAACGGCAAGCCTTAATAGCGGCACTGTTACCCTCACCGGCGTGGCGGCGGGCGACACATCGGTTGTGGTCACGGTCTACGACGGGACGGATACAGCAGATGTAACCGTACCGGTTTCGGTAACGGCGGCGCCGCCCACCCTGGTAACCTCCATCACGGTAAAAGGGGCAGGCGACGCGACAACAGTAGTGAACGGCGGTACCCTGCAAATGACAGCGGAAGTATTGCCTTCTGATGCCACGGATAAGAGCGTGACCTGGAGCGTGTATTCCGGAACGGGCACAGCCGGCATAAACGCTTCCACCGGATTGCTCACGGGCACCGGAGAAGGCACAGTGACGGTAAGGGCGACGGCCAACGACGGCTCCGGGGTATACGGCGAGGCAACCATCACCGTCACGGCGGCGCCGCTGCCGGTCATGGGCGGCAGTGTAACCATCAGCGGCAGTGCCAAATACGGCGAAACACTGACAGCGGATATATCAGGCATCACCTATACCCCGGACACCAGCGATGACGTGCCAACCTACCAGTGGAAGCGCGGCGGAGCGGATATCCCGGGGGCCACAGCCTCAGCCTACATATTGGCGCAGGCCGACATCGGCCAGACCATCACCGTGACTGTCACCGCCGATGGCATCCACGCTACGAGCAGCGTCACCAGTGCTCCGACGGCTGTTGTGGACAAAGCCGACGGGCCGGCGGCCCCGGGAGCACCTTCGCTGGCAAGCAAAACCCACAACAGCGTCACCCTGGCAGCCAACGCAGCCTACGAATTCAGGGTAAACGGAGGCCTGTGGCAGGACAGCAATATATTCACGGGTCTATCACCGGAAACCTCATACACCTTTACCGCCAGGGTCAAAGAAACCGCCACCCACAAGGCATCGTCCGAGAGCGCGGGGCTGACCGTATCGACAGATGCAGCGCCGGCCCAGCCTGACACCACTCCGCCGGCCGTGGCGGACGGAACCATCACTGCCGGCGGCCTCACCCACAACGGAGTCACCTTGAGCTGGAGCAAGGCGACGGACGATGTGAGCCCCCAGGGCGCTCTGCGGTATCGGGTCTATTATTCGGATTCAGACAATATAGCATCAGTAACAGACGCGGTATATAACGGCACAGCAGCAGGAGATTACGCAACAGATATCGGCACAAAAGAAATTACCGGCTTGAATAGCAATACCACCTACTACTTTAACGTCATCGTTATGGACGAAGCCGGGAACAAAACCGCTTACACCATGACATCAGTAACCACCGCGGCCGCGCCGCCCGTGAACACCGCGCCGAAGCGCAAATCCGGCGTACCGGCAACAGCGACGGCCGTCGTGACCGTGAACAACGCCTACACCCTTGATCTGTCCACCATATTCGAGGATGCCGACGGCGACAATCTGACCTACAAGGTATCGGTGAACGGCGCCGCGGCGGTTGCGGCAAACAAAGATTATTCATACACGCCGGCTGCTGTAGGTACAACCACCCTGATATTCACAGCCAATGACGGGACAGTGGACTCCGCCGACACCTACACGGTGACATTAACGGCTTCCAGTGCCGGTGGCGGTGGCGGCGGAGGCGGCGGAGGCGGCAGCAGTAGCAGCACTCCTGCCACCCCAACATACAAAGCTGAGGTTTCGGGCATCAGCACAGCAGAAACCAGCCTGCCCGTCAGTGTCAATACCAATGCGGGCAATGCGGCCACAGACCTGGGCACCCTGGCGAAGGATATCTTTACCGGCGCGGGAACGGCGGTCCTCACAGTACCCTCCATTTCCGGCGTGAACTCCTATACCGTAGGAATACCCGCCGCTTCCCTGTCCGGCTCACAGGGCGAAGGCGCTCTGACCTTCTCCACCGGCGCGGGCAGCATCACCATCCCATCCGGGATGCTGGCGGGAATTCCGGAAACGGAAGGAAAGAAGGCAGGCATCACCATCGCCCGGGGCGACAGGACCAGCCTGCCGGAGGATGTAAAAACAGCCATCGGCGACCGGCCTATTGTCCAGCTCACCCTGACCCTGGACGGCAAGCAGACAAACTGGAGCAACCCCGACGCTCCGGTGACGGTAAGCATCCCCTATACGCCGACGGCGGCGGAGCTGGCCAATCCCGAGCATATCGTCGTCTGGTACATCGACGGCAGCGGCAATGTGGTTTCGGTACCCAACGGGCGCTACGACCCGGCCACCGGCACCGTTACCTTCACCACCACCCATTTCAGCTACTACGCTGTGGCATACGTGCACAAGACATTCGGCGACTTGGGCGGCGCGGAATGGGCCAGAAAACCCGTTGAGGTTATGGCCTCCAAGGGAATCATCAGCGGAACAGGAAAGGGTACCTTCTCCCCCGCTGCCAATATCACCAGGGCCGATTACCTGGTGCTGCTGATCAGGACCCTGGGACTGATGGCGGAATTCGATGGCAACTTTGACGATGTGGAGCCGGGCGCCTACTATTATGAAGCCCTCGGCATCGCCAAAAAGCTGGGCATTGCCGCGGGCAGCGGGAACAACCGTTTCAATCCTAAGGAAAGCATCTCCCGTCAGGACATGATGGTGCTGACAGCCAGGGCACTGGAGAAATTCAGGGGATTGAAGGCTGTGGACGCCAACGGTCTGCTGGATAAATACAGCGACAAGGGAGACATCGCCGGCTATGCGGCCAATAGCCTGGCCACACTGGTTAAAGAAGGCCTGATCAAGGGCTCCGGGGACAGGCTGAACCCCCGCGCAAATGCCACAAGGGCGGAAGCAGCCGTGTTCCTGTACCGGATCTACAATAAATACTAAAGATAAGCTTCACCAATGGAAATAAGCTAATACCTTGAGGCCGCGGTAAAAAAGGACTGCGGCCTCAAGCATTATCTCCGCCTTTTTCTAAAAGAAATGCTTTTGTTCCAAGCGGTCCAGGCTCACCTATAAGCTGGAACTTCTTCGTTAACATCAACATAATATCCGTGACAAGGGCAAACCTGCCTAAAGGCCGGGACGCAAAGCCATAGGGTCTAAGGTGCTTAAAGCGCTATGACAGCCTGGTTGCCGCAAAGACTGTGTAATAAAACCTGCCCTTTTTAGCGGCGGGTTTTTTGTTTGCCAAGGCGGATAATTTTCGGCAAAATACGACACCCATGTGAATCTTGGCACTGTTAAAAGCATCGGGAGGGCTGACACATGAAAAAATCTATTGAGAGGTTGGAGTAGCTGAATTTGCGTGCTATCAAGGCATCTGCAGCGCAAGAATTATTTCTCTCGGTTGGAATATGCACCTTCCAGCCTTATGGCTTTATGCGCGTTCATTAGATTTTTCATTTGGCAGTCCAGCTCATATTGACCGGAAAACCGCAGTTTGCAGCTCGCAGATTGCGGTTTTCTTTTTGACAAAAATCTTATGTTTTCGACTGAAAACAACAAATAGACGCCTTGCCCAATCGGCAAGGTGCCGCTCCCCTCCGCTTGTTCTTCATTTTCCGGATTAAAAAATCTCGAAATGGAGGACAAGCTCATGGAAGAACAGGAGAGCAAGTATACATTGCTGATTAACAAAAAGCGCGTCGCCGTGGGCAGAGAGGTATATAAGGCCTACTACCGGCAGAAGGAGCGCGAAGCGTATCTGGACAAGCTCGCCGGCAAGCACAACATATCCTTTGAGGAATGCGAGGAAAAAGGCATTCAGGTGGATTACCTGTTATCCCGCGCGGAAGAATCCATAGAGGACAGCGTCATCAAAAAGGAAATGCTTAAAAAGCTGGCGCTGTGCCTGGAAACGCTTTCCGAGCAGGAACGGCTGCTGATTTACGCGCTGTTTTTCCAGGGGAAAAGCGAGCGCCAATTGTCGGCGGAAACAGGAACGCCTCAAAGAACTATCAACGATAGAAAGCGCAGGATTCTCCTGAAGCTGAAAAAACTTTTGGAAAAATAAAAAATAAATCCGCTCAACCCCCTCATTTTTTCCTTAAAGAAGTGAGGGGGTTTTTTTATTCCCCCATTGCTCTTTGAAAAAAGCCGGCTTTAGCCGTCCATATCCAGCGGCTCAAATACGTTAGCCGTTCAGCCGGAAACGGAAAGCGACATTGGCAGGCACGCGAAGACTGCCTGCGGATCAGTCAAGGCGATCCGTAAAAACGATGGCATCAAAGGCGACGAGCGAGAAATGCCCGGCCATAAAACAGTCTGTGGTGGACTGTATCGCGTTGACCTGAACGGCCTATAATGATACTCCTGCATAGTCGAGGTTAGGTCCCAGAGTGCGGCCCGGAGGCTCTCGGGGAGGTGGAATTCCTGTGATATCCGCTGACCACGGATAGTTTGCGCCGCTGCCATTCGTGCTTGGGGAGCAGTGTCGAATTAAGCGCATCGTCTGAAGCCGTTTATTCAGACATGAAATGAAGAACAAGCGAAAACGCTTTGATCTTAGAAACTATGCTGCGGGACGGCCACGCCCCGCAGCATCCTTGTAGGATCAAACCACTAATGTACAGGAGGCATGAAAAATATGGATGAAAAGAAACGAGCATGGCTTTACTGCCGCATCGACGCTCCGGAGGACGAGCATGGCCGCCTCAAAGGGCAGCAGAAAGAACTCGCGGACTACGCCGGGCAGATGGGGTTTGAAGTGGTCGGAGTCTCCCAGGACACCGGCAGCGGCCTGAATTTTGCCAGAAGCGGCCTTGCCGAGGTAATCGAGGCCGCGGCTGAAGGCAAGCTGGATGTGCTGCTTATTGTAAATCTCTCCCGCCTGGGCAGGGATACCGTAAAAACAATGGATTTCATCCGGGGACTGGACCAGCTTGGAATCGGACTCTATTCCCCGCTGGAGGGTGAAATCAAGCTGACGCGGCTTGAGGAAATGTATGGCGGCCTTGCCGCCATGAGAATGGAATAAGGAGGAAGCTGGTATGAACGAATCTGCCGAAAGAATCAGCGCCAACGCCGACTATATCGGAATTCTCAATGCTTTGAACTGGCTGGTTTCCACCGGTAAGATCACCGCCGAGGACGGCAGAAAAACCGCCTTGCGTATTGCCGAACAATTGGGAGCCTCCATCTTCATTGTTTAGCGCTATTGGGTATAGCTATGACGCCGGTTGTGTGGTAGTGTATGTTGTTGACAAGAAAGGAGGCGAAAAGCCGTGAAAACAAGCCAAAATACTGTTGGCGGAGCACTGGCGGGAGAACTTCAGCCGGAAGCTCCCAGGGTTATTGTAATCAATCCGGCCGTTCAGGCCCAAAAAGACAAGCTGCGCATCGCGGCATACGCCCGTGTCAGCAGCGACTCCGACGACCAGCTGAACTCCTTCGCGGCGCAGGTGAGCCATTACACCACGCTGATCCGGGAAAACGAGAATTGGGAACTCGTCGACATTTATGCCGACGAGGGCGTCACAGGACTGCGGATGGATAAGCGGGAGGATTTTCAGCGCCTTCTCCGCGACTGCCGCAAGGGGAAAATCGACCGAATCCTGACCAAATCCATCTCGCGGTTTTCCCGGAACACAAGGGAGTGCTTGGAAACCATCCGGGAACTCAAATCCCTTGGCGTGACCATTTATTTTGAAAAGGAACACATCGATACCGGAGAAATCAGCAACGAGATGCTGCTGACCTTTTTCTCCGGCAACGCCCAGCAGGAGTCCATGTCCATATCGGGAAACATGCGGTGGAGCTATCAGCACCGCATGAAAAACGGCAAATTCATTACCTGCAAAGCGCCCCTCGGATACCGGCTGCAGAGCGGAACCCTGCAAATCCATGAGCAGGAAGCTGAAATCGTTCGCTATGTTTTCAACAGCTATCTGAACGGAAAAAGCAAGGACGAAATCGCAGCCGAACTGACTGCGCAGGGCGTCCCCACAAGGGACGGAAAAGACAGGTGGCACTACAGCACGATAGACTATCTCCTGAAAAATGAACGGTATGCAGGCGACGCCCTGCTGCAAAAACGGTACACCACCGCCGTCCTGCCGTTCCAGAAAAAGCGCAACAAAGGCGAGAAGGACAAATACTATGTCAAATACTCGCATCCCGCAATTATCTCCCGCGATATTTTCGAAAGGGCGCAGGAGTTGAACCAAAGCAGGAATATCCCTACCATGTCGAAACGCTCGATGTATCCGCTGAGCAAAAGGATTCGATGCGGAGAGTGCGGGTCGCTTTTCAAAAGGAAAACCTGCAACGGAAAAACCTACTGGGTATGCCGCAACCACAACAAAGGCAAATCTAACTGCACCGTAACCCAAATTCCGGAGCCGGAGATCTACGGAGCATTCCTCCGGCTGTACCACAAGCTAAAGCTGAACTATGATAAAATTTTATCCCCCATGTTGGACCAACTGCAGGCGCTCAAGCGACACCGAAACTTAAGCAATCTGCAGGTGGTCGAGCTGAACCGGCAGATCGCGGAACTCACTGAGCGGAATCATGTGCTGAACGGACTGAAGTCCAAAGGCATCATCGATTCCGCTCTTTTTATATCCCAAACCGACGAGCTGAGCAGAAAAATCCGCGCCTTAAAAGCAGAGAAAAACAAGCTGATGGAAAAGGATGAGGACGACAGCGCCATCACCGAAACCAGGAGCCTGATCGAAATCCTGGAGGACGGACCGGAGCGTCTGAGCGGTTTTGACGAAACGCTCTTTGACAGCATAGTGGAGCTGGTTACCGCCGAGTCCGGCGAACGGCTGAAATTCAAGCTGATAAACGGTCTGGAGCTTGCCGAACCCATAGAAAGGACGGTGCGGTAGCATGAAAAACCGATACATCCCATTCGGATACCGGCTTTCTGAAGGAGTCATCGTACCTCATGACAGGGAAGCGGAAATGGTGCGGCTGATCTTCCGGCAATACATATCCGGCGAGTCCTACGGCCGGATCGCCGCCATGCTGGAAAAAGCGGGGCAGCCCTATAGCGAAGGCTCCTCCCGCTGGAACAAGAATATGGTGGGACGCATCCTGCAAAACCGGAAATATACCGGACAGGACGGATATCCCAAACTGGTCACGGAGGACGAGTTCAGACAGTCCGCCCTGCTCCAGCAGGCAAAATATACCCGCAAGGATATACATACGGCTCCGGAGATTACAGCCCTGAAAAGGAAAGTATTTTGCAGAGAATGCGGAAGCCCCTATGAAAGGATTCTGGACAACCGGACCGGGGAGAAATGGAAATGCAAAAATACCGGGTGCCGCCGCACGGCAAAAATCACCGACACCCTGCTGACCGGGCAGATCATCTCCCTGCTGAACCTTGCCGTTGAAAATCCGCAGCGCATCGAAATCCCGGACATTGTAAGCCGATGCCATGACCTCGAAATCACAAGGCTGACCAACGAGATCAACCGGGAACTGGACAAGACGGACTGCGACGAGGAATACGCCAGAATCCTGATCATGGCCCGCGCCGCCGCCCAATACGAGAGCTGCCCGGACGGTCTCCTGCCGCAAAAGGCGCGGGAAATCAAAGCGGCCTTTGAAAGCCGTAAACTCCTAACACAGTTTGATGCGGAGCTGTTCGAATGCGCCGTGGACGCGGTCGTCGTCCAGCCGGACGGAACGGTCTCCCTGAAGTTAAAAAACGGACAGAGCCTTGAAAACAGGCCGGAAAGGAGAGCAATGCCATGCTGACGGCACAAAGCGATTTACAACCGCAAGAAAAGCAAATTATCATCATCCCCGCCAATCCACTCGTAGCCCAAAACAGGACCTTCCCCCGGCAGCTTCGCGCCGCCGCATACTGCAGGGTCTCCACCGACCAGGAGGAACAGCTCACCAGCTACGAGGCGCAGGTGGCTTACTATACCGACAAGATCATGAGCAACCCCGAATGGACGCTGGCAGGCATATTCGCAGACGAAGGCATCACGGGGACGTCGGTAAAAAAGCGCACCAACTTTCTGAGAATGATCCGTCTGTGCAGGAAGGGCAAGATTGATATCATACTGACCAAGTCTATCAGCCGGTTTGCGAGAAACACGGTAGACTGCCTGAACTACATCCGGGAACTCAAGGAGCTGGGGATAGCGGTCATTTTTGAAAACGAAAACATCAACACCATGAAAGCGGACACCGAAATTATTATCACCATGCTGGCAGGCTTCGCCCAGGCGCAGAGCGAGTCAATCAGCCAGAACGTCCGCTGGGGCAAACGCCAGGCCTTTAAAAGCGGAAAGGTATCCTTCCAGTATTCAAGAATCTACGGATACGAACGGGGCGAGAATGATAAGCCCAGGGTGGTCCCCGAACAGGCGGCTGTAGTGCGGCGGATATTTCAAAGCTATCTTGCCGGAAGCAGCGTGCCTGATATCAAGCGGATGCTGGAAGCGGAAGGCATCGCTGCGGCTGGAGGAAAGCCCCAATGGTCCGTCGGCGCCCTGCAGTATATGCTCCGGAACGAGAAATACTGCGGCGACGCCCTCCTGCAAAAGACCTTCGTGGAAAACTGCATCAGCAAGAAAACAAGGAAAAATAACGGCGAGCTACCCAAATACCTGGTTCAAAACCACCATGAGGCGATCATCGACCGTACGCTTTTTGAGAAAGTGCAAGCGGAAATCGCCCGCCGTGCCGGAAAGCGGAAGGTATCCGACAAGACCAGCAAAACCGGACAATCCAAATACAGCGGAAGGTACGCCCTGACCGAGCTTCTTATCTGCGGCAACTGCGGTACTCCCTACAAGCGGGTGACCTGGTCAAAGCGGGGCAAGAAAAAGATCGTGTGGCGGTGCATCAGCCGGTTGGACTACGGCACGAAATACTGCAAAAGCTCCCCCACCGTTGATGAAGAAAGGCTTCAGGCAGCGGTGCTGAAAGCCATCAACGCCATGATGAGCAATCGGGAACGGCTCATCGGTATCCTTAAAACCAATCTGAAAATCACGCTTTCTGAAAAAAGCAGCGGCGCGACCAATCCATACGCAATCGAAAACCGCATCCGCGAGCTGCAGGACAGCATGATGGAGCTGGTGGCGGTCGCGGCAAAGGCGGGAAACGCCGAAAGCTACGAGGACAAGTTCAGAGAAATTTCGGAGGAAATCAAATCCCTGCAGAAAACACTGGAGCAATACCAGGCGGAGCAAAACGGTCCGGATAAACTCGCCAGGCAGATGGACGACATCTGCAAGGCGCTGGAAGACGCCCCCTTTGAAATAACGGAATACAGCAACAACATCGTGCGGCAATTTATCGACACCATCAAGGTGGTGAATGAAGATAAGCTGCTCTTTATTTTCAAAGGCGGCATTACGATGGAACAACCGCTCACGATATAGGATATCCCGATGTATAGCAAATAATAAAACCATTTAGCGGAGCAAAGCAGCTCCGCTATTTATATAGAACCTTGAAAAACGGAGGTATCAGCATGAATATGGACCACAGACGCATACAACGAATCAAAGACCAATACCCTCCCGGTACCCGCATCGAACTTGTTTCCATGAGCGGCGAAGCAGATATGCCCCGCGGGTTACAGGGTACGGTGGATTGTGTGGATGATATCGGCCAGCTCCAAATGACTTGGGATAATGGCAGAAGTCTTGCCCTAGTTCCCGGCGAGGACAGCTTCCGTGTGATCACGCAGCCGGATCAAGGCATAAAAATGAAATATGAGCTGTGTGCCGCCGACAAAAATGAGGCGGCTCTTTTCTTTTCAAGCAACAGCGATGACGATATACAGCGCGGATGCATCGGGCATTTCCGATGTGACTTTGGGCATAAGGGTAAAGAGTTCTGGCATACATGGTTTGACCATCTTGCAGAGCTTATAACTCCGGCATTCAAAGAAGACTTCCAGACAGTAATAGATGAACTCCGCAGATGCGGCCCGCTTGAAAATTTGAATGCGATGGCAAAGTGGTGCCATGACCATGAGGACGCCAGATTCACAGACCAATACTGCAGCAATTCCTATGGCTTCAAGCTGGAAACCGAAGCCTACAGCTATTACATCCGCTGTTTTCCCCAGCAGGGCAATTATAACGCCTACATCTACTGCTACGACCGCCAGCAGATCGCAGAGAGCATGAAACAAACAGAACAGGAGCAAGGAGGAATGCAGCTTGAACAAGGAATGTAAAATTGAAATGCATAATATACGCTTTCCTGTTGGTTTAAGCTGGGCAGCTTGCAATGCGTATCTGGAGGTACAACAGCCTTGGAGCAGTTGTTTGAACACAATTATCCACTCCTCCGAAGTTATGTTTTTTACATCAGCTGTCGGTCATTTTTGACAAAGGAAGATAAGGAGGATGTCATTCAAAACGCAGCACTGAAGTCCATACAGTACATTGCCTCATATAACAGCAACTACCGGTTCTGGGCATGGCTAAAGGAGATTGCGTATCATGAATTTTGCCGTGTAATCAAAAATATTAAGCGCTATTCTTGCGAAATATTAGTTGACGATTTTGAACAGAAACAATATACAAACCGCGACGAATTTGCTGAATGGGAAAGTAATCAGATTGTAAGCTTTTTATTAAGTATAGTTGCCAAAGGCAAAAGACAAATCATTTTTTGATATATTCATTGTATTATTCGCGTTATCGATATATAATTATAATATGTAATATTTTCCTGTGAAGGATTGTTGTTATGGACTATATGACCGCAAGAGAAGCATCTGAAAAATGGGGCATCACGCAGCGTAGAGCGCAAGTTTTATGCGCTCAAGGAAAGATCCCTGGCGCTGTTCGATTTGGGAACAATTGGGCAATTCCGAAGGATGCTGTGAAACCGAAGGATGGTAGATGTAAGAAACATGCTAAACCGAAAGAGTTGTTCTGAACAACAGAAAGAATTCGAGCAAGTTCGTATAATGCGAATAATGGGAAGTTCGGGATGCTTGCAGTTATAGCAATAAGGGTTCATACGCTTTGTGCTGAAGGGCAAATCGAAGGGGCTTCCCGTTTCGGCATTGCATTTGCAATTCATAACATACTGAAAACCGAAAAATGCACAGATTAAGAGCGTCAAATATGTTATGAAAACAAAGTATGGCGGGTTATTGTAACTTTTGTATGGGTATATGAATCGGGTAATAAATGAATTGGGAGGGTAATATCATATGATCTTATCTGATAATGAAACCTGTATTGATATGATAAATAGTAAGCCTATTGCAAAGTCAATAGTGAAACTTATAGTTGATAACAAGGATGAACCGATCACTATAGGAGTCCACGGTGATTGGGGTGCTGGAAAATCTAGCGTTTTGGAAATGATTAAAGAAGAATTGGCCTCCCAAGAATCAATTGCATGTATAAAGTTTAATGGATGGAAATATCAAGGGTTTGAAGACGCTAAAATAGCTTTAATGGAAAGCGTTGTAACTACATTGATAGAAGAGCGCTCATTAAAGGAAAAAGCTAAAGATATAATAGAAAAAATTAAGAAGAATATTGATTGGTTGAAAGTTGCGAAAGGTGCCGGTAGCATAGCGGTCACAGCTCTAACTGGTGTTCCTCCTGTGACATTAATCACTGATGCTATAACTGCGCTAAAAGACGGTGTTAAAGATCCTGAAAAAGTTTCTGGCATCATTGAAAAGTTAGGAAAGTTCTCTAATGATTCCAAACTGTTTTCTAAAGAATCAACATCTATTGCTTTCCAAGAGTTTCAAAAATCATTTGATGATTTAATGAAAAAAGCAGGTATCAGTAAACTGGTAGTTTTAATAGATGATCTTGACCGGTGCTTACCCGAAGTTGCAATTGAGACACTTGAGGCTGTTCGTCTATTTATGTTCTCTAAATCCACGGCATTTGTTATTGCTGCTGATGAGGCAATGATAGAGTATGCAGTAAAAAAGCATTTCCCCGATTTACCCGAAAACGAGATATCAAAAGAGTTTTCTAGAAGATATCTTGAAAAACTTGTGCAAGTTCCATTTAAAATTCCTGCACTTGGTGAAGTTGAGGCCAAGACATATATAACATTGTTAATGATAAGTTCTTCTTTAGACGCAGCAGATAGCGAAAGTATAACACGCTTAATAGGACATGCACTAGAAAAGATAAAGAGGCCATGGATTGGAGAAGGTATAACAGTATCAGAAATCCAGAGCATATTAGGGGACGACAAGTATCAATCAGTAGCAGAACAGATTAGAATTTCGAATCAAATATCAAGTATTCTTTCAAAACGTTCATCAGGTAATCCAAGGCAGATTAAAAGGTTTATAAATACACTCCTGCTCAGGTATGATATAGCTCACGCTCGAGGATATGGTGAAGATATCAAATTATCTTGCTTAGCAAAATTGATGCTTCTGGAACGTTTTATTCCGAATATCTATGAGAGTATTGCTTCTAATCTCTCACCAGATGGTACTAGTCCTTTTATAGCATATTTAGAAAGCAAGAAGGAGTCTGGACAAGAAATACCTGAAGACAAAAAAACTGAAGGGCTTGATGCTAAAGCTCCAAACATATCTGCTATTGAAAGCCAACTCAAGGAGTGGGAAAATAATGAAGAATTATTGGAATGGTTAAAGATTGAGCCTCTTATTGGGGAAGAGGATCTTCGCCCCTATTATTTTGCAAGTAAAGAACGCAAAGACTTCTTCCTTACACAAGTACAATCAGAACAAATACGCGAATTGGTTCAAAAATTGATGGGAAGCAGAATGTTGATCGCGTCGTTAACAAAAGAAATTAGTGCACTGAGTCAATCGAATGCAGAAATGATATTTGATCTCATTTGTAGTAAAGTGCAGGAAAATACTGACTATTCCAATATTCCACAAGGTATTGATGGGATTAGGGCACTAGTTGAGCTTCATCCAAAATTGCAACAAAAACTTATTGAATTCATAAAGACGTTCCCAGTAGCTACAGTTGGAGCGTGGATTTGTTCTGGTTGGGAAAAGAGTATTACAGATGATAATTATAAGAGGCAGCTTAGTGAATATATACAAGAGATAGCGAAAAACGGGAATACAACCGTAAAAATGATAGCTCAAGCTGTCCAAAAGAAATATAAATAATTTGTAACGGAGGTATTGGTATGGGCACATCCAATAGCAACTCTGGACAAAAAGGTAATACTCCTTTAGTTCCCTCATGGGTAGATGATGGGCCCGGTGATAATCCTGGAGATGACAAGCCGCTTCCTCCACCCGGTGATAGGGATCGTTTTAGATATCCGAGAAAAGAATTTACAGACTACATAAAATCATCAGGCAGAAATAGTGGCAGCCTTCATCGAGCAGCCTCTAACTATGTTCGGCATTCTTTAGGAGGTGCGTCCAACGCTTCTCAAAGACTTGGTGCTGCAAAAAGTAGTAGTACCAGATTAATAAGTGTTTTAGGAAGCATTTCGGCTAACGGTCTAAAATGCAACTTTAGAGCGGCATGGTTTTAAAAACCTAATAGGAAAGCCGATCGATCAGATTTTTCTGGGTCTTGTTGATTACATTTGCCCTGATGGTGGACGGACTGATGAAGGAATAGCAAGGAATGCATTTATTGATTTGTTACCATTAATCAAAGAGATGGGTATTGAAGAAAATAGCGGAATAAATGAAACGCAGCTTCGAGCAATAATGGAAGTTTATTTTTCCAATGTTATCATGCAGAGGTTAATTAACGATATAGGGAAAAATACTTTTCGTCTGCCTGATGATATTGATGAAATTAATTTTATTGAGAGTCAATTAAGCGAGTTTATAAAAGGAACCGTTAGTGATGCTATTACGGGACTTGGTATTGATTTTCAAGAAATAAGCGATGAACGTGCGAGAGAAGTTGTTGATGGAGTTTATTTGACGGCCTATACGATTTTGGAAAATCTTGCTGAGGAGGGTGAAGAGTAAATGAGAAGGTATACATTCTATGGCTTTTATAATTACGATGAATCACTTTTTAAAGATTATTCAAAATCTGGCAGAGAAATAATTTGTGTTCCTTTTCTCGATAAGACGACTTATTTAAGATATGGGATTCAAAAAACTTTTAAGTATTTACTTAAGTTAAATGTTGTTCCATCGGAGTTGGGCTTTGACATCTTAACATTAGCTACATTAGTATACTTAGCCGATACACGTGTATCACGTGATATTGACTCTCAGGACTCATGGACAAGAGAGTTTTCTTTAGTTGTGCCTGTATCAAATCCTGATGTCTGGATACCCACAAAAGATCATTTTGAAAAAATGTTAAGGTTCCTTACTGGGGATATATGGGATATAAATTATTGTAGTAGGAATTTTAATGTTAACGAAATAACCCCGAAGGTCAAAATAATATCGTTATATGATTATGATACCGTTTCGCTATTTTCTGGCGGAATGGATAGTTTGATATTTGCGATTAACTCTTTGGAAGAGAAGAAAACTCCTTTATTTATTAGCCATGCAGGTGATGGATATACTAAAAATTATCAGAAAGAAATAATAAATACTTTGAGTAATAACTATGCGGATATTTCGTTTTCTCAACTAAATTTATGGATGTCTTTTAATAAACATATTGTAAGTCAAAGCTGTAAAGAAAACACTACCAGAAGCAGATCGTTTTTATATATATCTTTAGCGTTATTTGCATTATCCGGACTTCCAAAAGTAGATATATTGGATGTACCAGAAAATGGTCTTATTGCAATAAATGTCCCCTTGGATGATTTAAGAGTTGGATCTCATAGTACAAGAACAACACATCCGTATTACTTCAAACTATGGAATGAGATTTTAGGCATAGTTAACCTTGGAAAATCCATAAGAAATCCATATTGGAATAAGACAAAAGGTGAAATGGCACGTGATTGTCTAAATAAGGAATTATTACTTGATTTACTGCCTATATCAATGTCGTGTTCGGCTCCAACAAAATATAGATATCGTGGTAGCACTCATATGCATTGTGGGCATTGTGTGCCATGTATAATTCGGAGAGCAGCTATAAACTTTGCGTTTGGTCAGGAAAACGATAAAACACAATATTACATTGAAGATTTAGATATACTCAAACAATTGCATAATACCGAAACAGGGGCGCAGCTGCGATCTTTTGAGGTTGCAATACAAAAGCTTACTAAGAAGCCATCTATATCAGAATTTTTAATACATAAATCTGGGCCGTTAGATCATGAACCTGAATATTTGCATGAATTGTGCGATGTGTATACGAGAGGACTTTTTGAAGTTGCGTCTCTACTAAACCTTAACAAAAAGGATTGAATGCTTTGCGATACATAGACTCTCATTGTCATCTGGATTTGTTCGATAATATGAATAAATTCTTAGATGACACAAAAAACTATAAAAATTCTATAATAACAATGACGACTACGCCCCGAGCATATCAAAAAAATCGGGAGCTATGTAGCAGATACTCTCATGTATTTGTGGCGCTTGGCCTTCATCCTCAATTAATTGCAGAAAGAGAAAAGGAATTAGATATACTCTTTAAATACATTGAGGAGGCAAAATTTATTGGCGAGATTGGGATTGATCAAGGACCACGCTATTATAAAACAATAGATGCTCAAATAAGGATATTTAATGATATAATTGATAAATGTGATTGGTATGGAAATAAAATTATATCAATCCATAGTTTGCGTTCCGCAGATATCATTTTAGAAATACTCAGAAGTAATGTACGTAATAAAAGCAATAAATTTATTATGCATTGGTTCACGGGGGACATTAAGACATTACAGGATGCCATTAAGCTCGGTTGCTTTTTTTCGATAAACAGTCAAATGATTAATTCTGATCGAGGTAAAAAAATTGTTTCTATACTCCCAAAAGAAAAAATTCTTGTGGAATCAGATGCACCATTTGTAATAAAGTTTGAATCTGGCAAAGAGCATAACCAATATATGAATGAAACTGTTAGACTGATAAACGAGATACGGAAAGAAGATATCTCTCAACAAATTAGTTTAAATGGAATAGAACTTTTGTCCCAATAGTTATTCAAAAAATGGTTAGTCAGGATAACCTGAACTGCCGCAATTGATGAAAAAGTAAGGCTGTGCGCAGCAAATACGGCGAGTTTGAAATTAATGGGCATAGGACCATGAGAGCATCTTTAAGCCAATATTCAAGTTCCGGTTATCCATACTATGAGTAGTAATTACGGCATCTTTTTTTACCTAACAATACATCTTATTTGCCGGCGTAGCTCAACTGGTAGAGCAACTGACTTGTAATCAGTAGGTTGCGGGTTCAAGTCCTGTCGCCGGCTCCATAAGTATGATCAAACCCCCATTGTAGCGGGGGTTTTTTGTTTGTGTTGCTTTTTTTAACATCCTGCCCCGTTTTTTACCTATGGTGCTTACGAGGCCGAGAAAAAGGCAACGACTGCCATTGAACAGCATTGTGGAAGCGATTTTCAAGAAATAGCTTTTTAGGCAATCTTTTGACAAGTCGCTTAGATTCCTTTACAATAAACTTGTACTAAAAATATCAAATGATAAGGAGGATGAAAGATGTCTCCCACAAGAACCATTACCAACGTGCCCGGATTAAAAGGGACGGAGACGGAGAAGAACCTGTTGGCTGCTTTTGCCGGAGAATGCCAAGCCCGTACGAAGTATGATTTCTTTGCTGCCATCGCCGCGAGAGAAGGTTATCAACAGATCTCCGGTTTCTTCTCTGAAACTGCCGAAAACGAGAAAGAGCATGCGAAACGATTCTATATGGCCTTAAGCGCCCTTGGGGCGACGACGGATCACCTGGAGCAGTCCGCCGCAGGCGAAAACCGTGAGTGGGCCGATCTGTATCAGCGCTTTGCCGAGACGGCCCGTCAGGAAGGTTTCAGTGACATCGCCGATCTCTTCGAGGAGATCGCTGAAGTGGAGGAGCGTCACGAAAAGCGTTTCCTCGCTTTGCTGGATAACATCAAAAACGGACGGGTGTTCAAACGGGATACCGTAGTCGAGTGGAAGTGCCGGAACTGCGGGTACATACATAAAGGAACAGAAGCGCCGGAAGTCTGCCCTGCCTGCCAACACCCCCAAGCATTTTACGAAATTCACATCCCCAATTACTGATATCGACCGAGCAGTCCCCCTGACAGTCATATAGGAAGCCGGCGCGCCCATTGAAAGGCTGCGCCGGCTTCCGCCTATGCCTCGACCGTCGCCTTGGGTTTGACATTCTTTGCTGTTAGCGATATAAGCTTTGCCTGTTACAGTTTTGACTGGGAGACAGGGGAAGCAAAATATCCCGGTTGACGCTTAGGTGAGAACGTGATATCATAAATTCCCGCCATCGGACAGGTGGCCTTGATCTTGAGGGGCCGAAAAAATGTAGGTGAGCAGATAATTTAGACTGGATTTCAACGCTATCTTCTATTATAATATTAATAAATCGCGGTCGTGGCGGAATTGGCAGACGCGCTAGATTCAGGTTCTAGTGGTCGCAAGGCTGTGGAGGTTCAAGTCCTCTCGACCGCACCATGCGGAAGTAGCTCAGCGGTAGAGCATCGCCTTGCCAAGGCGAGGGTCGCGAGTTCGAATCTCGTCTTCCGCTCCATTTGTTTTCATTGTGTTCAAGGTATTAGACAAAGAAGAACGATCCCAGTGAGCAGGTGCTGGAAAGGACAGTGGCATCCTTTCCGAACGGTTCGATTCCGACCACTGGCTTAACCACCGTGAGGTGGTTATTTTTTTTGGTTCTTCGCTGTTTTGTGTGGGTGAACATTTGTTTGCTGAAATTGTATCAAGTGTTCGCCGGTGCTACGGAAATATCGAGCCCACCCGCAACCAGGTATATAATGGAGATGAAGTTGCGTACTGAGCGGTACCCGCGCGCTTTACGCTTGGCTGCTTGAATCAAGCTATTGATTCCTTCTTGTAATCCGTTTGTGATGTTAGAGACAAACCGGCGCAGGATGCCCTTCTCATTGCGTTTCATGGTCTTTGCGACTTCTTTCATAGGCGCTAGCCGACTATGGGTGGCCCAGAAGTATCATTTCTTAAAGAACATCGGTGCGTCCATAGGATCTTTTTCGTACATTTCTTGGAAGGTAAGTCGAAGCTGATATGCCTTGGCGGTCTTTGAGTTACGTTGGGTCAGCACATCTTCCATGATCGCTTTTTGCTTCATCGTTAAATTCTTTTTGTTTTTAAGCCAAATATAACGAGTTCCTTTTAATTCCGGCATTGTCTTTTGCTCTTCCCGTCGAACTTGGTCCACCGCTTCGTTGATTAGCTTGATCACATGGAACTTGTCAAAGGTTATCGTTGCTTCTGGAAGATGTCGTTCTACACCTGAAATAAAGGCCGGGGACATGTCCATGCAAACATCAGTAATATTCTCGGCACTACCCCCGTGGGATTGAAAATCTTCTTTAAACTTCGGAAGAACATCAGCGCCTTTTCCCTCTGTTGCGAATATCACTCGCCGGGTGTCGGCATCAATAACCATCGAGATGTACTTATGCCCTTTCGCCCGAGCCGTCTCGTCGATGCTAATTTTCTCGACGGTCGACAGGTTTTCTTTTCGGCGAGCTTTATGAACATAGTGGTGGAGGATTCGCCACAGTAGCGAGTCATGTTCGTGAACAATTCGCGCGACTGATTTAACAGGCATTTCTTTCATGAGTGTCATCACATAGGCCTCAAAGAGCAGGGTGAATCCACTGCCCGGCCGACTCCACGGCACCGTTACCTGACGGACTGCCCCGCATCGGTCGCATTTCGTTCGAGGAACAGATGCATGGATAAAGGTCTTGTGCTGAAAGAAGTTCAGGTGTCTCCAAGATCTCTCCTTTGTATCGTGGGCTTTGCAGCCAGCTTCAGCACAAGCCGGGCAAGCAAATGAGCTTCCGGGTACGAAGTCGATCGTAATATGAAGTTCTTGTGCCTCGGCGTTAAACCGGGCTTCAGAGACAAACCATGGTGGGGTTAAGCCGAGGGCTAATTGGAATAAATCTTTGTTGTTCATAGCTCCATTTTATCATTTCTGTAATTGCCAACCCACACAAAATAGCGAGGAACCTTTTTTTTTTGCGATCAGGAAAAAAAACTGCCTCTATTCGAGGTTGGGGTTTTCTCGCACCCATACCCGTTCCAGGCATTCCTCCAATGCGCGGGTCATTTCCTCTGTATGGACCTGGCTGACAAAGGTCCGATCCGAGGGGTCGGCGTAACACCAGGAAGCCATGGCGCAGTCTTCGCACCGGCCTTCGGGGTGGGGGCGGGGAAAAGGGATGATGATGGCCATCGCGCACCTCCCCAAAACGGTTAGGGTTCATAAAAGCTTATTGCCAGCGCGATGAAAATATGCAAGCCGCCGGTTCCCACGGCGGCTTGAAGATACATGACTTACCGGTTCGATCCCCGTTGGACAAAGGTGTGGCAATCTGTCTCAGCGTCGGTGTTGGCGCCATTGCCGGTCACATAAATCCCTGTAGCGTTACAACGGTTCCCGGCGTCCCAGAAGTTGCAGTTCTGAACGGTGCAGGTGATCGTCGGTACAGCTTGTTTGCCTGATTTGAAGGCTTCCGTCAGCACACCGCTCCAGTTTGTATTGTCTAGAGAGGCGACCATCGTCCCCAGTCCGCGCTTGCTGAAGGTCTTACATTTCGTTCCTTTTGAGTCCTTTGGCATATCGCCCTGCTCATTTAAAATGTCGATGTTGGCGGCGCCGCAGATCTTGCCTGGCAACCAATGGTTGCAGGTCGACACCTCACAGACCACATCCGGTCTTTCCATGGAACCACCTCCTAGCAGTAATATGGGTGAAAGCGCCTGAGACTATGTATTAGCCAAGATTCTCGTAGCATTGCGAGTAAGAATCTGCTAACATAGTGCATGATATCTTAAAGAGGAGGAAACACACATGGCTTCCCAACACAAAAGATGGGCGCTCCCCCTGGCCCTGCTCGTCAGCGTCGGTATGCTGGCCTCCAGCGTACTGACAGGCTGCTCGTCCGGGAAAGGGGCTCAAAATACGCCTGAAGCGAAGGAGATCATCATCGGCGGCAACTATGAACTCTCGGGCGGCAACGCCACCTACGGAACGGCAGCTGTCAACGGCATCAAGCTTTACATCGACGACTTGAACGAAAAGGGCGGACTGCTCGGTAAGAAGGTCAAGTTCGTCTCCCTTGACAACAAGTCGGAAGCTGGCGAAGCCAGCAACGTCGCTGCCCGGCTGATCAATCAGGAGAAGGTTGTCGCCATCCTCGGCGGCGCCGCCTCCAGTTCCACTGTCGGTTTTGTCAAGCTGGCCAATGACAAAAAGATCCCCGTCATCTCCTCCTCGGCTGTCGCTCAAGAGGTGACTGTCGACGAAACAGGCAAGACGCGCGACTACGTCTTCCGCGCCTGCTTCACCGCCCCCTTCCAGGGCGAGGTGATGGCCCAATACGCCCTCGATTCGCTGAAACTGAAGAAGGCCGCCATCCTGGTGGACAACCAGTCGCCTTACAGCAAGGGATCCGGCAAAGCCTTTAAGGACTACTTTGTCAAGAACGGCGGTCAGGTTGTCGCCGAGGAAGGCTACGTCACCGGCGACAAGGATTTCCGTTCCGTTCTCACTCGGATCAAGGGCCGTGACGCCGAACTGATCTATGTCCCCGGTTATTATGAGGAAGCCGGCTTCATCGTCAAGCAGGCTAGCGAACTGGTCATGACCCTGCCGATCCTCGGCGGCGACGGCTGGGATTCACCGACCCTCGCCAAGATCGCCGGCGCCGAGAACCTGAACAACACCTTCTTCAGCACTCACTACTCGGAAGAGGAAAAATCCGCTCGCGTGCAAGACTTCATCGCCGCCTACAAGGCCAAATATGGCGAGAACCCGGAAGCCTTGGGCGCATTGGGCTATGACGCTGCGGCGATCCTCGTCGACGCCATCAAGCGCGCCAACTCTACCGATCCGGAGAAGGTTCGCGAAGCGCTGAGCGCCACGAAGGACCTGCAGGCCGTCACCGGCACGATCAGTTTTGACGCGCAGCATAACCCAGTCAAATCAGCCGTCGTCGTGGAAGTGAAAAACGGCAAGTTCACCTTCAAGGACAAGATCACGCCGAAGAGCTAACAGCAGGAAGGCAAGTGAAGACGCTGAGGCGCTACGCCTTGGCAAAGAGACTCCTTCGACGGAATGGTGTTCCGGAGCGGGGCGTGCCCAGACGGGTTGCCCCGCTTTTTACTATACTTTGGGAAGGTGACGGTTATGGACGATCAACGGGCTGAACTGCTCCGCCTCTACCGCCGCCTGCTTGATCATTTCGGTCCTCGGCACTGGTGGCCTGCCGATACAACCTTGGAGATGGTTGTCGGCGCCATCTTGACCCAAAATGTGGCCTGGAAGAACGTCGTGACGGCTATCGAGCAACTGAAGCAAGCAGGTTTGCTTGACATCAGCGCCCTCGCGGAAGCACCGAGGGAACAGGTGGCCCGCCTGGTACGTTCGACCCGTTACTACAATCAAAAGGCAGAGCGGTTGCAAGGCTTCGCTCGGCGGATCGTCGACGAATACGGCGGGAGGTTGGAAAACCTGTTGTCGTTGGAGGCGGGGGAGTTGCGCAAGCGGCTCCTTGACATCAAGGGGATCGGCAAAGAGACGGCCGACTGCATCATCCTCTACGGCGCGCAGCAGCCGATTTTCGTAGTTGATGCCTATACGCGGCGCATCTTTTCTCGCCTCGGCTACTTTTCCGAAAAGGTCGGTTACGATGAGATGCAGGCCTTTTTTGCCGAGCGACTGGAACCGGATCTGTACCTCTTTCAGGAATACCACGCCCAGATCGATGGCCTGGGCAATCGCTATTGTCTGGCCAAAGGGCCGTCCTGTGCGGAATGTCCGCTGGGCGACTGTTGCACTTATTATCGGACGGAAGGAAAGGGGAACGACAGCGATGTGCCTTGAAGAGCTGTGGGCAGGCAGATACGCCTTGAATATAGGTCGATACGGTCTGTTCCAGCGAACGCTGAGGAAAGCCGCACCCCTGGCGTGGCCGCCGGTGCTGGTGACCCATCGCAGGCTCTGCCCCAGCGACAAAAGCCTGCTCGACGTCATCGCCGGGGCGATCGAGGGCGGTATTGGGGCAGTCATCTTGCGGGAAAAAGACCTGACCGGCAGGGAACTGCTGGACCTGGCGCAGTCTGTGCTGGCGCTGACCCGGCCGGCCGGGGTGCCGCTGATCGTCAACGGCAATCCAGCCGTCGCCATCGCGGCGGGGGCTGACGGTGTTCATCTCGGCGCCGAAGACCTGCCGCCTTCCAAAGTCCGCTCAATTATCGGTCCCGGCATGTTGTTGGGCCGTTCCATCCATTCGTCTGAAGAAGCACAGGCGCTGGCGGAATCAGGAGATGGGGCAGTTCTGGACTATTTTCTCTTTGGGAATGTCTTTGAAACGGCTTGCAAGCCGGGCAAGGCAGCAGTAGGACTTGACGTGTTGAGCCAAATCGTTCGTCGCTCTCCCGTCCCGGTGATCGCCATCGGCGGGATCACAGCCGATAAAGTGCCTTTGATCGGTCGATCAGGCGCCGCCGGGGTGGCCATCATGTCGGCGATCATGACGGCCGCCGACCCGGTTGCCGCCGCGAGGGCCATCACCGTCCCCGCTGCCAAGGCCGTCGCCGGCGTCACCGAAGCCGGGGAAGATGCCGGGATCCTTTATGGCATCATCGGCCGGGAGCAGGCGTCAGATGCGGCAACGCTGGCGGCCATGGCCGATGGGGCTTACGCCGGCGGTTGTGATATCATCCAGTTGCGAGAGAAAAATATGCCGACAGGCGAATTTTTGCGCCGCGCCCAAATCCTGCGGGAAAAGGCTTCCCGCTGGGGGAAACTGTTTATTGTCAATGATCGCATCGATATCGCCATCGCCGCCGGCGCTGACGGCGTTCACCTGGGAGCCGAAGATCTCCCGCCTGAGATAGCCCGCCAGATGTGGCCCAAAGGGATCATCGGTGTCACCGTCCGCAATCTTGCCCAGGCGCAGGCTGCCGTTGCTGCCGGAGCCGATTACGTCGGGGCGGGTCCCGTCTTTCCGACGACATCAAAAAGATTAGACGCTCCGCCGCTGGGTTTTGCAGGCCTGCAGGCGATTTGCGATGCCATCGATATTCCTGTCGTGGCCATCGGCGGCCTGAATGCCGGCACGATGAACGGGATCAGAAAGACCGGTTGCAGTGGGGTGTCCGTCATTTCGGCGCTGTTTCAGTTGCGCGACGCAAAGGGTCATCCAGATAGAGGAGCTGCTGCGCCATGCAGGCTGACTGCTCTGCAAGAAGAGGGTACGAGCGATGGGCCTGGCGCCCCTGCTGACTTTGTCCGAGCAGCCGTGGAAGAGGCAGCCAGGCGACTGAAGGCGCAGCTGTAAGCAAGGAGCTGCCTTAATGAGCTGCCTTAACCCAAAGGCGCCGCCTTAACTGGAGCTGCCTTAATCCAAAGACGCTGCCTTATTAAGCAAGGGTGCCGCTTTAAGCAAGGCGTTGTTCTTAAGCAACGGGCTGCTGTTGACCCGTTGGGTGTCTTAAAATTTCTGATCGGGCAGGAAAGAAGGGCTCCTTTGTCCAAAGAGTTTTTCAAAAAAGTCTTCACAAGTCGAGCTACACCCATCCTTGAAATACGCCGGAAGAAAGAAGGATGACCTGTTGTATTTGGGAGCGCATCTATCCATTTCAAAAGGCTTTGAGTCGGCCGTCCGAGAGGCCCTTTCCATCGGAGCGACGACGTTCCAGTTTTTTACGCGCAATCCCCGCGGCGGGGCAGCCAAAGCGCTTGATCCCGATGACATCGCCCGTTCCATATGGTTGCGCGAAGAACACGGATTCGGCCCCCTGGTGGCCCACGCGCCCTACACGATCAACTTGGCGGCCCCGAAAGAGGAAACCTGGGCCTTCGCCAAGATGACGCTGGCCGCTGACATCGTCCGGATGGCTACGGCGCAGGTCCCCTACATGGTTGTCCACCCCGGCAGCCATGTAGGCCAGGGGATTGAGGCCGGGATCGAACGGATCACCCAGGCCTTGAATGAGATTCTCCGGCCTGACCAGGGCGTTATGGTGCTGTTGGAAGGGATGAGCGGTGCAGGCACTGAGGTGGGCGGACGCTTTGAGGAGCTGCGAGCCATCATCGACGGCCTGCAAGTCCCGGAGGTCGTCGGGGTGAATCTGGATTCCTGCCATCTGTTTGGCGCCGGATACGATGTGAAAAGCGATTTTGCCGCTGTTCTCGATGCCTTCGATCGGATCATCGGGCTTGAACGGTTGAAGGCGATGCACATCAACGACAGCCAGCAACCGCTCGGTTCTCATAAGGATCGCCACGCTCTGCTCGGCCAGGGCCTCATCGGCAGCGATGCCTTGGCGGCGCTGTTGAATCACCCTGCGCTGGTCGGTCTGCCCCTCAACCTGGAGACGCCCGGGGAGATCGCTGACTACCGCCGGGAGATTGCCTGGATGCGCTCGGCGCTGAAACAATAGACTATGACGTAAGGGATGGAAGAAACATGATTTTGCGCAAAGCCAAGATGAATGATGTGGAGGACATCCATGCCCTGATCAGCGAGAGCGCCGCAGAAGGGCTCATGCTGGCCCGGTCGCGGAGCCTGCTCTACGAGGGGTTGCGGGACATCACCGTCGCCGAAGAAGCGGGGAGGATTGTAGGCACCGGATCGCTGCATATCTTATGGGAGGATCTGGCGGAAATCCGCGCCCTCGCTATCATTAAGGACGCTCGCGGAAAGGGAATCGGCAGGGCCATCGTGGACATGCTGATCAAAGAGGCCAAAGACCTCGGGATAGACCGTGTTTTCGCCCTCACCTATCAGGAGGGCTTTTTCTCCAAGTGCGGATTTTCTGTGGTGCCAAAGGAACTACTGCCCCATAAGGTTTGGAAGGAATGCATCGATTGTCCCAAATTCCCCAATTGTGACGAGGTGGCCATGCTGCTCCAGGTGAAGTAGCGCACTGTCCAATTCTCAAAACCGCCGGTATATATACATACCACCGACCGGAACTGCCAAGCCGGCAAGGAAGCTTTGGTTTGTAAAGGGCCGGTGGGAACGAGAGGAAGGGAAATAGATCGTGACGGAACAACCGTTGAAGGTTCTCTTCGTATCGGCAGAGGTTGTCCCCTTTGCCAAGGCCGGAGGCCTGGCTGATGTGGCCGGTTCGTTGCCGCGAGCCCTTGCCTCCTCAGGCGTCGACGTCCGTGTGGCCATGCCCCGCCATGGGCAGATCCCCCGTGGCGCCTATGTGACCGATTACATGGTGGAAGTGGACGCCCGCAAGGAGACGGCGGTGATCCGCGAAGGCCGGATCGAGGCGCTGCCCGGGGGAAAGTCCGTCCCGGTGTATTTTATTGACAACTACCAGTATTTTGGCCGTGAAAACATTTACGGCTACAGCGATGACGGTGAACGGTGGGGTTTCTTTTCGCGCGCCCTTCTGGAGATGCTTGAACCGATCGATTTTATCCCTGATATCCTGCACTTCAACGACTGGCAGTGCGGCCCTGCCATCGCGCTGCTCAAAGAGGAATACCGCCATCATCCGGCCTATCGCCGGATCGCCAGTGTGCTGACAGTGCATAATCTGGAATACCAAGGCCATTTCGGGCGGGACATTCTCCAGTTCATCGGGTTGCGTCAGGACCTCTTCCGCCCTGATGCCCTGGAGTTCTATGGTCAAGTGAACTTCATGAAGGCGGGGCTGGTCTTCGCCGATCTGATCAACACAGTCAGCCGCACCTATGCCGAGGAGATCCAGACGAGCGAATACGGCTGGGGTCTCGATGGGTTGCTGCGGCTCCGCCACTCTGATCTCTTCGGGATCGTCAACGGCATTGACGTGGAGGTCTATGATCCGGCGACAGATCCCCACATCCCCCATCACTATTCAGCAGACAACATAGAAGGCAAAAAGCGGAACAAAGCGGAACTGCAGCGTCAGTTCGGCTTGCCTGTGTCGGAGGCGCCGCTGTTGGGTCTGGTCCACCGTCTCGTCGATCAAAAGGGGATCGACCTCTTCGAGGGGATCGAGGAGGCCTTGTTCCGGGAGGATCTCCAACTGGTCGTGGTGGGGCAGGGAGATCCTCGCTATGAAGGTCTTTTTCGGCGGTTGAAGCAGCATTTTCCGGAGAAGGTAGGCCTCTTTATCGGCTTTGATACGCCGCTGGCCCAGCGCGTCTATGGCGGCAGCGATTTTTTCCTGATGCCGTCGCGTTTTGAACCTTGCGGTCTGGGCCAACTGATCGCCTTCCGTTACGGCGCGATTCCCATCGTCCGCTCGACAGGGGGGTTGGCCGACACGGTTACGGATGTGCGCTTCCCCAATGGAAACGGGGTAGTCTTTGAGGCTTATCAGCCCGATCGTTTCCTCGAAGCCATCCGCAGGGGTCTTCATCTGTATCGTCAGAAGGATCGTTGGCAACAGCTCATTGCCAAGGTGATGCGGCTTGACCACTCCTGGCGGAGATCAGCTGATGAGTACATGCAACTCTATGGTCGGGCGCGACGCAAGGTGAATCCGGAGCTGTAGTCGCGATAAGCCGAACCTTGTCCATATGCTCGATGGAAGCTATACTTGAGCTTGAGATTGATTTCCAGGAGGAGGATGGCCATGCGTTATCAGGTCTTGGGAACGACCATGCAGGCTTTGAATATCGACTTGGAACCGGGGGAGCGCATTTACACAGAATCGGGCGCTATGACATGGATGTCGTCCAATGTTCGCATGGACACAAACTTCAAAGGCGGCTTGTTGAAGTCCCTCGGTCGCGCCCTTTCCGGGGAATCGCTGACCTACACCTTCTTTGAAGCGGTGGGGGGTCCGGCTAATATCGGCTTCACCCCCTCCGCGCCCGGGAAGGTGTTGCCCGTTGAAGTCGAGCGCGGCTACGAACTGATCTGCCAGCGCGACTCCTTTTTGTGTGCGCAGGAGTCGGTGGAGATGAGCATCTTCTTCCAGCGCAAACTTGGCGCCGGTTTTTTCGGCGGCGAGGGCTTCATCATGCAAAAGCTCTCCGGTCGGGGTATGGCTTTTGTTGAGATTGACGGCGAAGTCATCGAAAAAAAGTTGGCCCCTGGCGAGCGGCTGATGGTTGATACGGGGCATGTGGCGATGATCGAATCCACAGTTTCGATGGACATTCAGATGGTCAAAGGCATGAAAAACGCCATTTTCGGCGGAGAAGGACTTTTTTTGACCAGCCTGACCGGCCCCGGCCGCGTGTGGATCCAGACACTCACCCTCGCCAACCTGGCAGGCCGGATCTTGGCCCATGCCGGGAAACGGGAATCATCAGGCGGTATTGGCAGCTTGACCGATTTCTTTGACGACTGATTCGATCGATTTAGAACTGTTTTGACAGAGTTATACAGAGATTCGCGCGATACGGAAGGATAAAGCTTACCTATGTCGAAATGAAGCATCAAGATATGTCACTTGAAGTGCCCGCGAGGTGAAGAACCTGACGATGCTGGCGATAATCGGCTTTGTCCTGATCGTAAACGCATTACTGCTGGGGCTCTGGTGGTTCCTTCTGCAAAAGACACCCTTTGGCCAGCTGCCTTTGATGGTGGCCGGATGTGCCCTCATGTGGTTGATCGCCCTCAGCTTTCCCCAGATCACCTTGCTCCCCAACCCCTACCTTTTTTTGATCGGGGGTGGGCTTTTGATCGCTTCCGTAGGTTTGGCCCGCACCTATGTCCAGGAGCAGAATCATGAACCGGTAAGCCCTCCGGCAGAAGGGGAGGCGGAAGTGCCTGCACTGGCATCTCCGGCAGATGGAGATGAGGAAGTGGTCGCAATGACATTCGGTAAAGAAAAAGAGGCAGAGGCGCTTCCCCTTGAAGTTCCTGAGATAGAAGCAGTCGAGATGCTTTCTTCTGAGGAACGGGAGGCTGAAGCGATCACGCTGACGGTTTCTGTAGAACTTGAAGAACAAGTAGATTCGCAGACCGCTGCAGATCTGAAAAAGGAAGCAAGGAATATAAAAGACATGGGCGAGGAAAAAGAAACCGATGAGACGGAGGCTTGTATTCTTGATAACGATACCGAGCCCGTTTTGGGTGTAATCGAAGGATCGAAGTTGACTTCGACGGAAGAGAAACTGGAAAGGGCTCTTGAAGAAATTGATGTGAACTCGCCGGAAGAAGATCCATTCGATTCATCGGCAGAAAGCCCTCCTTTGACAGAACGGGCGGCTTGTGCCGCAGTCTCGTCACCTAAAGGTCAGCCGGCTCCCGAACTCAGCCGTTTGCTGGACGATGCCTTTCGGCATAAGGCTCGCGGCGATTTATGGGGTGCTCTGGAGAGCTTCCGAGAGGCAACGCGATTTGGGATCAGCATGGAGGACGAGATGTTCATCGTCCTCGAAATATGCGCCATATATGAACTGATGGACAAACATGACGAAGCCTACCATCAGATCACCCGGTACTGGGGAAAGTACCGGGGAGATCTGCCCGCCCCTATCCTGGCGGAGATTGAAAACTACCTGAAAGCCTATCGCGCGCCGCGAACGGCGGCGGATAGAAATGTGACAAGGAGGACGGCTGTGTGACCAAGAGCCAGAACATTGTCGGGTTGGCCATCATCAGCATCAGCGATGGTCGAGAACTCGGTTTGGTCCGCGACCTGATCATCAATCCTGACCAAGGCGCCGTCGAATACCTGATGGTGGAAAACGAGACTTGGTATCTCGGGGCGCAGGTAATTCCCTTCGAGCGGCTCCAAGGGGTTGGCGAGTATGCCGTTACCATTGAGAGCGAAGAGGCGCTGCAGCGCCTGATCGATTTGCCTGATGTGCTGGGGCTGATTCAGCGTCAGGTCAAGGTCAAAGGGACGAAGGTGTTGACCAAAGGGGGACGACTGATCGGCCTTGTCAGCGAGTACTTCGTTGATGTGGCCTCCGGCAAGATCGCTGGTTGCCTGCTCCTGCCCTCCCGGGAAACGCTGGGGGCCCGCATCATCCCGGCGGAGAGCGTCGTCACTTTCGGTCGGGATGTGTTGATCGTCGCAGAAGATCTGGACGAAGCCAGCTTGGAAGAATACGACGGTTCTATTGCCGCCAATGCTGTGGCGACCGTTCGCTCCGTTGCCGTCATTGACGCGCCGAAACCCCCGCTTGCTGCCCCCGCTTCTGTGCCAGCTTCAGCGGCTCAGGTCCCGGCATCAGCGGCTCAGGTCCCGGCATCAGCGGCTCAGGTCCCGGCATCAGCGGCTCAGGTCCCGGCATCAGCGGCGCCGGTCCCTTCGGCTGCAACAATGACCTCATCCAGCGCAGCGAGGCCGACAGAAGTCCCTCCAACGATTCACCCTATCAAGGAGCCATCGGTGGAAAAGGCGTCGGTCCTGCCGGTGCTCGAAGACCTCTCTGTCAATTCACTGCCCGTTGAGGATATCGATCCGGGTTCGCCTCGCTCGCAACAGGAGGACAAGCCTAACGAAGCGGAACCCTTCATCTTCCCGTCGCTGGAGAAGAGTGAAGATGCTGAGGCAAAGCCGGAAGGCGGTGACGGTCAGGAACGGGGCCCCTTGTTCGGCCAAATGCAGCATAAGTACTATGTGGGCAAGGTGCTCACCAAGACGCTCACCAACAACCTAGGTGAGACGGTCGCCGAAAAGGGCGACGTCATCACGGAAGAACTGATCGAGAAGGTTCGCCAGTCCGGCAAGTATCTGGAAATGATCATGAACGTCAGAGAGTAACGAAACCAGCGGGCGGACGTGCTGAGATGCGGGTTCTGCCCGTGTTTTCATTTCCTGCTGGCGCTTCTTGACGACTGAATCGTGGAAGGGCAGGGGGAGGCGAAGGTGTCTGTCGGCTACAGTGAAGTGAGCCTACGTATCCATGGCGTCGACTCTTTGAAGGGAAAGCGCCGGGTGCTGAAGAGCATTGTCGAGCGGCTGCGGGGGAAGTTCAACATCTCTGTTGCCGAAGTGGACCAACACGACCTCTGGCAGGCGTCGGTCATCGGATTGGCTGTCGTCAGCAATGACCGCACCCATATCCGCCAGGTTCTCGACGCGGCGGTCCGCCAGATCGAGGGGTCGGGCGAGGTAGATGTCGTCGCCGTCGATACAGAGGTCTTTTGAGTAAATACCTCCGATATCCACCTCACCCGGCCTTGTTCCAGGCGCTCCAGGCCGTGACCGCCGCCTTTGCTGAGGAGTGCGGGAAAAACACAGGTCCCTTGGATCTTCATCCAAGGGACCTGTAATCTATGGTGTGTTTGCCTAGGCCTGTTCCTTCGTATAGTTCAAGAGCCCGCCTGCCTTGATGATCGCCACCTGACGCGGCGTCAGGTCAGGGCGAACGAGGAAGGTCTCCCCGGTGGTCACATTGCGAACCTCCAGCGTTTCGCAGGTGCCCAGTTTGGCGGCCACGTCGGCGATTTCGAGGACATCGCCCCGGTTGACCTTGGCGATGTCGCCCTCATCAGCGAAGGTGAGAGGCAGGATGCCGAAGTTGATCAGGTTGGCCCGGTGGATGCGGGCGAAGGACTGGGTGATGACGGCCTTGATGCCCAGGTACATGGGTGCCAGGGCGGCATGCTCCCGCGAGGAGCCTTGGCCGTAGTTCTGGCCGCCGACGATAAAGCCCTGACCGGCCGCTTTGGCTCGCTCGGCGAAGGTAGCGTCGACGCCGGCGAAGACGTACTGGCTGATGGCCGGGATGTTGGAGCGCAAGGGCAGGATCTTCGCGCCAGCCGGCATGATATGGTCGGTGGTGATGTTGTCGCCCACCTTGAGGATGACGCCGGCCCGGAGGGTATCGGGCAGGGGCCGGTTGATCGGGAGGGGCTTGATGTTCGGACCGCGCAGGACTTCTACGGTGGAGGGGTCGGCGGCTGGCTCAAGGATCATGCGGTCATCGATGATGAATCGTTCCGGCATCGGCACATCGATGGCTTCGCCCAGATCGCGTGGGTCGGAGAGGACGCCCGTTAAGGCGGTGGCGGCGGCTACTTCAGGGCTGGAAAGGTAGATGGATGCGTCCTTGGTGCCGCTGCGGCCTTCAAAGTTTCGGTTGAAGGTTCGCACAGAGACACCGCCCGAGTTAGGCGACTGGCCCATGCCGATACAGGGACCACAGGCTGATTCAAGGATGCGGGCGCCGGCAGCGATCAGATCGCCCAGCGCGCCGTTGCGGGCGAGCATCTCGAAGACTTGGCGGCTGCCGGGTGCGATGCCGAGGCTGACCGTCGGGTGGACTGTTTTGCCCTTCAAGATGCTGGCGACGCGCATCAGGTCGGTGTAGGAAGAGTTGGTGCAGGAGCCGATCAGGACCTGGTCCACCTTGATGGGACCGACTTCGCGGACCGTTTTGACAAGGTCGGGCATATGGGGGCAGGCGACAGCCGGTTCGAGGGCAGACAGGTCGATGGTCAAGGTCTCTTCATAGGTCGCGTCGGCATCGGGACCGAGTTCGACCCAGGCATCCTCGCGGCCTTGCGCCTTCAGGAAGGCTTTCGTCACTTCATCAGAGGGGAAGATAGAGGTGGTAGCACCCAGTTCGGCGCCCATGTTGGTGATGGTGGCCCGCTCAGGAACGGAGAGGGTGGCTACGCCGGGGCCGCAGTATTCGATGATCCGCCCGACGCCACCCTTGACGGAGAGCCGGCGCAGGACTTCCAGGATGACATCCTTGGCCGAGACCCAAGGGGAGAGCCTGCCCACCAGGTTGATGCCGACCACTCTCGGGCAGGTTAGGTAGAAGGGGCCGCCGGCCATGGCTACGGCCACGTCAAGTCCGCCGGCGCCGATGGCGATCATGCCGATGCCGCCGCCGGTGGGGGTGTGCGAGTCGGAGCCGAGCAGCGTTTTGCCGGGCACGCCAAAGCGTTCTAAGTGGACCTGGTGGCAGATGCCGTTGCCGGGGCGGGAGAAGCGGATGCCGTGCTTGGCCGCCACCGTCTGCAGGAAGCGGTGGTCGTCGGCGTTTTCGAAGCCGCTCTGCAAGGTGTTATGGTCGACGTAGGAGACGGAGAGTTCGGTCTTGACGCGGGGAACGCCCATGGCTTCGAATTGCAGATAGGCCATGGTGCCGGTGGCGTCCTGTGTCAGTGTCTGGTCGATGCGGATGGCGATCTCTTTGCCGGGGACGAGTTCCCCTTCGATCAGATGGGCGGCGAGGATTTTTTGCACAAGGTTTTTGCCCACAGATTTCCCTCCTCCATAGTGCTCAGTCACTGCTTCTCTGGGTCTGCAAGCGACGCGATAATAGGAAATATGGATGACGACGCTGTTGTCGCAGTGTCCGTTACAGTAGGAAAGTATAGCATTGGAAAGGCTTGATGGACAAGGCGCTGCGGGCGTGTATCCACTATACATGAACAACACAGAAAGGGGTACAGGAACCCCGTCAGGCCGATCGGCGGGAAGGATTTTTCACAAA
Source organism: Heliomicrobium modesticaldum Ice1 (assembly GCF_000019165.1). GTDB lineage: Bacteria > Bacillota > Desulfitobacteriia > Heliobacteriales > Heliobacteriaceae > Heliomicrobium > Heliomicrobium modesticaldum. The sequence continues at coordinate 91,052 of NC_010337.2, read as the reverse complement.
ACGGGGAGAACTGTTACCTCGTGCCATTGGGCTGCTTTTTGCCAATTCATCAAAGCAGATGGAGTGTCGACAACATTGTTTCACATCGTGCTGGTAGAACCGGAGATCCCCCCGAACACAGGCAATGTGGCCCGGCTCTGCGCCGGAACCGGCTGCGAACTGCACCTGATCAAACCGCTCGGCTTTTCCATCGACGACAAGCAACTCAAACGGGCCGGACTGGACTATTGGCACCTGGTCAAGGTCCATGTTCATGATAACTGGGCGGCCTTTCTCGAAAAGCACGGGCAGGCCAACCTCCTCTTGTTGAGCACCAAAGGGAAAAAGGCCTACCATGAGTTCGCCTATCGGCCTGGCGATTTCTTCGTCTTCGGCAAAGAGACGAAGGGGTTGTCCGAAGAGATCTTGAGCGAATGGCCGGAACGAGTGGCCCGCATCCCGCTGGTGGCGGATGCCCGATCGCTGAACCTGTCTAACGCGGTCGCTGTCGTCGTTTTTGAGGGATTGCGCCAAAACGGGTTTGCGGGACTGGTGTAAAGGGCGCCCAATCGGGTATGGTCGGCCCAGGGCATGATTGGATCGAAAAAAACAGCAGGGCTTTGACTCAGAATCGGTTCGGGTGCAGCAAAGTGGATTCGGTACGGCACAGCGACTTCCCGGTGATTCGGGGAACCCGGAATGAAGAAAGGGGTATGTGGATGCAAGGCCAGATCAAGCGCATCGGGGTGTTGACCGGCGGCGGCGATTGTCCAGGGCTGAACGCCGTCATCCGCGCCGTGGTCAAAACGGCCATTCGGCGCTACGACCTGGAGGTTGTCGGCATCATCGACGGTTTTTACGGACTCGTCAATGACGTGATGGAGCCGCTCACCGAGTCGAGCGTCTCCGGCATCCTGCACCGGGGCGGCACTATCCTCGGCACGACCAACCGGGATAACCCCTTTCGCTATGCTGTCGAAAAGGATGGACAACTGACCTTTGAGGACCGCTCGGAGCAGTGTATCGTCAATATGAAAAAGCGGGGCATCGACGCATTGGTCATCATCGGCGGCGACGGCAGCCTGTCCATCGCCCTTGAATTTCACAAAAAAGGCATCCCCGTCGTCGGTGTTCCCAAGACGATCGACAATGACCTCTCGGCCACCGATGTCACTTTCGGCTTTGATTCGGCCGTCACCACGGCCACCGAGGCTATCGACAAGCTCCATACCACCGCTGAGTCCCACCACCGGATCATGATCCTGGAGGTTATGGGTCGTTACGCCGGCTGGATCGCCCTCTACTCGGGGCTGGCCGGTGGGGCCGATGTGATCCTGATTCCCGAAATCCCCTTTGACCTGGGCAAGGTCTGTGACCATATCCGCGCCCGGGCTGAGCGAGGACGCAAATTCTCCATCGTCGTCATCGCCGAGGGGGCTAAGGAGATCGGCGGCGAGTTGGTCGTCCAGAAGTTGGTGGCCCAGAGCCACGACCCCGTCCGTCTTGGCGGCGTCGGCCATGTGGTGGCTCAGAAATTGGAGATGTGCACCGGGATGGAGACGCGCGTCACCGTCCTCGGCCACGTCCAACGGGGTGGCTCACCGACGGCGGAGGACCGCATCCTCAGCACTCGTTACGGTTCGGCTGCCGTCGATGCCATCATGAGCGGACAGTTCGGCAAGATGGTGGCCTTGCGGACACCGAAGATCCTGCCGGTGCCCTTGGAAGAGGCCGTCGGCACGGCCAAGCAGGTGAACCCGGACGGTCAAATCGTTCAGGCAGCCAAGTCTGTAGGGATCTCTTTCGGTGATTGAAGATGCAGTGAAAGGGGAATGTCTTACCCATAATGGGTTTCTGGATAAGGACATGGTTTCGGGAAAACAGCGCAAGCCGGGCTTTTGCCCGGCTCTTGCCTTGCCGCCCCATAGTTCGACGGTCTCCCGGTGAAACTTTCATCAAGACGAAAGTCTAGCGAACGAGACACAGATGGGACATGACAGAGAGATGAACGAGAAATCTCAGATGCCGATGGAGGTTATGGCCATGCTTTCTTCCGCGTCTATCCCCGCCGCTCCTTTTGCGATCATCGGCGGATCAAGCACTAATTCGCTGCGCTTTCCTGAGGCTCTCAATGTGCCGGGCCTGACGGTGCTGGAGACATACCCGGGGTGGGAGACGCCCTTCGGCCCTAGCCCCGCCTTTGTCTACTTTGAGTTAAAGGGGCGGCGCGCCCTCACCTGTGTCATGCACGGATGGCGGCCGGGGGTGAAGCGGGCCGACGCCTCGCGGCAGATCTTCTGGGTCTTCCAGCAGGCCGGCGTCAAACAGATCCTTTCCGAGGGCGGCGTCGGGGCGATCAATGAACTGCTGCGCCCGCGCGACCTCGTCATCCCTCACGATTACATCGACTTTTCCATGCGCAAGGATGTCGATCTGGGGACGCCGACCCTCTGCATCATGCGCCAACCTTTCTGCCCCCTTTTGCGCCGCGCTTTCATCGACGCTTCTGAGGCGCTGCCCGGCAAAGGGCGCGTCTTTGACCGTTCTAATTACGTAGTCACCGACGGCCGCCATTTCGAGAGCCCGGCCGAGGTGCGTTTTTTCCGTATGGCCGGCGGCGATGTGATCGGTCAGAGCGTGGCGCCGGAGGTCTATCTCGCCCGAGAGATCGGCGCCTGCTATGCCCGTCTCGAACTGGTGGTCAACTACGCTGAAGGGGTGATCACCGACTGGTCCCACCAGGAACTGAAGGACATCTTTTACGAGGAGTCGGAGCCTGCTGGGCGTCGTTTGCTCATGGCACTCGAGTCCTTGCCGGAGAAACAGGGCGATGGGCATCCGGGATGCGAGTGCGCCACCCTCCGCAAGAGGACCTTGCTTCGCGATCGGAACGACGGGTAACACCGTCATGATGGCGAGAGCAAAAACCGCTGGATTCCGGTAGAACCCAGCGGTCGTGCAGTCAGTCCGAACGGTTCGGATGAATATAGTTTTTAAATGGACTTTTCATCGGAAGCGGATGTCCCGACTATCGATCAGTTGACCGCTCGCCAGAAGCGGAGGCCCATTCCGTCGTCTGTCTTCTGTTTTTCAATGGCGATCATGTAGGCGCCGTTGCGGAACTTGTAGTCCATAACACCGTAATAGACGGTGGCGTCGCCGCCCGCCTCCACGTAAGGCGCCGGGCGGCTGTGCCGGTGGCGTTCGATGACTTTCAGACCGCTTTGTTCATCGGCATGGACGACTGCCTGGTGGACGATGGTGGAAGAGAAACAGATGCCACCGCCCATTTCGGTGATGTATCGATTGCCGACGAGGACCTTGCCGGGTCCGAATCCGTTGTGCGCATTACGGGGACCGACTGCCTTATTGAAGGAAAAGACTTCATGCGGTTGTAGCACCAGCCCGTCAATGTGGTCGAGCGCCACGGAGGCGTTTTTCCCGCCGGCTGCGCTGACTTGGGCCATGGAAAGCAGGACATCGGAGGCGAGGCGCCAGGAGGGGACGGCCACTTCGGTGTCTATTGCCGCGGTCAGGGCATCGGTGATCATGTCGACAGCGCCCTCGCGGAGCCGGATATGACTGGGGAGCGAATCGGCAAAGCGTACGGCGGCAAGGCGTGCCTCTTTGGGATCCTTCGAGGGTATGTACGTCCAGTTGCTGCCATCTACGGCGCCAATTTTTTTATTCGGGAGGAAAACAAACGTCTCTTCTCCGATGTACAGGGTGATGGTTCCGCCCGTTAAAAGAGGAGCAACAGGGTTCGCCGCCGGGGGATTAGAGGTAGCGGGATGAGCCGGGACCGGTTCAACCAAGGGAACAGGGTTAGTGGGGACAGCGGGAGCAGCCGGCTCAACGGTGCCTGGCGACGTAGCCGTAGGTGTGGGCAAAGTGACCTTGGAGGGTGTTGATGCTGCTGGCGTTGTCGATCCCGCGGCAAAAGAGGCAGCCGTCGACGAGGTTTTCCCCGGTGGGGTTGCCCCGGTCGAAGTCGGGATAGCCGGTGTCAAGCCGGAAGGCGAAGAGGCAGTCGTCGCGCCAGGTAAAAGGGCAGCCAGCGCCGCCGGTGGTGGCATCGACGGGGGCGCTTTGTGCGAGGGCAGCGCTTCCGCCTCACTGCAGGCGAAGACCTGAACGAGGGCAAAGACCAACAGACAGGACCGGACCGAACGTTTCAAAGAACCACCTCCGCCAATAATGGGTACCGAGAGAGATAAAAAATGGAAAAATCAACCAGCTATACCTATTTATTCGCCTTTCCCTGAAAATAGAAGAGCAAGTTCCAAAACGAATAGAGAGAGGAAAACAAAAAAGAGCCGGGCCTTCATCCCGACTCATAAGTTTCCTTGCCCGCTGGTGAAGCGGACAGGTGCTGCTGCTCTGCTTTATTTTTGCTCATGTTCATTCTGTCATTGGGGCTTTTTACCGTTTTTCCGGTTCAAAGCTGACCTTGTTTCCGTCACAAGTGGCCACAACCGTGCCGTTTTTATCTGCCCGGAAGACCTCGACGCCGGCTTTGGCCAGTTTGTCGAGGGTTTTCTTGTGGGGATGGCCGTAGTCGTTGCCATCGCCCACCGGAATGAAGGCATATCTGGGCGATACCGCCTTCAGGAAGGGGCTTGTGGTGGAACTGCTGCTGCCGTGATGCCCTACCTTCAGCACATCGGCTTTCAGATCATATCCCCGGGCCAGCATTTCTGCTTCCGATTTTGCCTCGGCGTCGCCCATCAGCAGGAAGGAAATCTTGCCGTAGGTGACCTTAAGGACGGCGCTGTAATCGTTCATCTCTTCATAATCCGTTCCGTTCGGCGCCAGAAAGGTGCCGTCCATATCGGGCACATCCAACTTTACGCCGCCTTTCGCTTCCACCCGTTTGGCGCCGCTCGACTTTACGGCGTTTAAAAAATAGGCAAAGGTTTTTGTGGTTGTCGTCGCCTTGGGCATGTATACCTGGCCGACGGGGAAGCTTCTGAGGACTTTATCAAGTCCTCCAATGTGATCCTCATGGGGGTGCGTGGCCACGATCGCGGCCAGTTCTTTGACCCCCTGGCGCTTCAGGTAATCGACGACCTGTTGGCCGTCATCGATATTGCCTCCGTCGACAAGGACAAAACGTCCGGCGGGGGATTGGATCAGGATGGAGTCCGCTTGACCCACATCGATGAAATGGACGCGCAATACCTCTTGGACAGAGGTGGCCTGTGTCGTCGCTGTGGACGGCGCTTCGCCCGAACCGGGAATTTTTGCACTAGGCGACGGTTTGGAGCAGCCCGTCAGCGCCAAGGTGAAGACCAGCAGGCACAGAAAAAGCGGTTTCAACCAGCGAGCACGCAACAGAGAGCCTCCTTCTTTTTCACGTCGAGCTGAAGTTCGACAAGTGGTCCGCCCGTCGTTCGCCTGTAATGTCGAACCGACAGCGATGATTTATTCCACGGGAACGAGCCATTCCCTCTATTCAGAGGGGAAGAAAAATTGAAACGGGACGGGAGAAGCTTCCACGGCAGTACAGGTCAGTAAAATTTCTGTTACCTTTCATTTTTCAATTGACGGCGACTGTCGCCACGGGTACAATAATCTTCAAGCGCTTACCTATTCAGGGTAGGCCGAAAATTGAAGACACTCATCCAGAGAGGTGGAGGGAAAGGGCCCGATGAAACCCGGCAACCCGTCGCAGATAGTGGGAATCGATGCGACATGGTGCCAATTCCTTCAGGACGCAGTTCGTCCTGGCAGATGAGGCGGATAGAAGTATACCCCCTGCGTCTGCGCAGGGGGTTTTCGCATCCCGCCCGTATCCTCCTTGAAGGGCGTTTATGATTGATGAAAGACGAGAAGGGAGCACAGCCATGACAGAGAAAAAATGGCGCTTTGACACGATCGCCCTGCACGAAGGCCATGTGCCCGACCAGGACACCCTTTCCCGGGCAGTTCCGATTTATCAGACTACTTCCTATGTGTTTCGCGATGTGGACCATGCCGCTAACCTCTTTGCCTTGAAAGAGCCCGGCCACATCTACACGCGCATCGACAACCCGACGACGGACGTGTTGGAAAAACGGCTCGCTGCCCTCGACGGCGGTGTCGGCGCGCTCGCCCTCTCCTCGGGTCAGTCGGCTATCACCCTATCCATCCTGAACATATGCGCTGCCGGTGATGAGATCGTCGCTGCCACCAGCCTCTACGGCGGCACCTACAATCTTTTCACCCACACGCTGCCTCGCCTCGGCGTCAAGATCCGCTTTGTCGATCCCTCGAACCCTGACAATTTCCGAGCCGCCATCAACGAAAAGACGAAGGCCATCTACGGCGAGACTATCGGCAACCCCAAGTGTGACGTGCTCGACATCGAGGCTGTCGCCGCCGTGGCTCATGAAGCCGGCATCCCTCTCATCGTCGACAACACTTTCGGCACGCCCGCTCTCTGCCGGCCTATCGACTTCGGCGCCGACATCGTCGTCTACTCGGCCACCAAATTCATCGGCGGTCACGGTATCGCCATCGGCGGTGTCATCGTCGATTCGGGCAAGTTCGACTGGACCCAGAACGACAAGTTTCCCGGGTTCATCAACCCCGACCCGAGCTACCACGGCATCGTCTACGCCAAGGACATCGGTCCGGCAGCCTTCGTCGTCAAGGCCAGGGTGCAACTCCTGCGTGACATGGGTAACTGCATCAGCCCCTTCAACGCCTTTCTGCTGCTCCTCGGTGTGGAGACTCTCTCCCTGCGGATGGAGCGCCATGTGAGCAACACCCGCCGCGTCGTCGACTTCCTGCGGAACCACCCGCTGGTCAGCTGGGTTTCCTATCCCGAGTGCAGCGACCACGCCTCCTGCGATCTGGCGAAAAAGTACTTGCCCAAGGGCGCCGGCGCCATCCTCACCTTCGGCATCAAAGGCGGCGTGGAAGCGGGCCGCCGTTTCATCGACAGCCTGCAGATCTTCTCCCACCTGGCCAACGTAGGCGACGCCAAGTCTCTCGTCATCCATCCGGCGTCGACAACCCACAGCCAGCTCTCCGAGGAGGCTTTGCGCGCCGCCGGCGTCAGCCCCGATCTGGTGCGCCTCTCCATCGGTCTGGAAGATCCGGACGACTTGATAGAAGACCTTGCTCAGGCGCTGCGGGCCGCCGAAGGCCGGGCGTAAGAAGGCGGGATCCGAATGAGCACTGGGGCCGTTGCCAACTGGGGAACGATGGAAAGTCGCGAAGGGATCGTCCAACCCCAAACATTTACCTTCGCCGAGGGGTCTGACGCCTTTGTGCTGGAATCAGGCAGCCGGCTCGGCCCCATCACGGTGGTCTATGAGACTTATGGCGTCTTGAACAGGGAACGCTCCAACGCCATCCTGATCGCCCATGCATTAACGGGGGATCATCATGCTGCCGGCAAGAACCACCCGTCTGAAAAAACGCCGGGCTGGTGGGATGACCTGATCGGACCGGGCAAGCCCTTTGACACGAACCGCTTTTTCATCATCTGTTCTAACGTGCTCGGTGGCTGCCGAGGAACGACGGGCCCGGCCAGCATCAATCCGGCAACGGGACGTCCCTATGGGATGAACTTTCCCGTCTACACCATCCGAGACATGGTGCGTGTGCAGAAGGCGCTCATCGATCACCTAGGCATCGAGCGGTTGCTGCTCGTGGCTGGCGGCTCCATGGGTGGCATGCAGGTCCTGGAATGGGGCGTCACCTATCCGGACATGATGGACGGCCTGCTGCCCATCGCCACAGCCGGCCGCATGACGGCCATGGGCATCGCCTTCAACGAGATCATGCGCCAGACGATCATGCTCGATCCCGCCTGGAACGGTGGCGACTACGCGCCCGGAAAAGGGCCGGCCCAGGGCCTCGCCATCGCCCGGATGCTCGGCATGGTCACCTACCGCAGCGACGAACTCTTCACCGCCCGGTTCGGCCGGCGGATGACGAACAACCAGCCGAAGGCATACTTTGATTTTAACAACCGCTTCGAGATCGAGAGCTACCTGCACTACCAGGGCGACAAATTGGTCCGACGTTTCGACGCCAACACCTATATTTACCTCTGCAAGGCCATGGACTTACTTGATGTGGGCCGTGGCCGCGGCGGCTACGAGAAGGCACTCGCCTCCATCACCGCCCGGACACTTTTCATCGGCGTCGATTCCGATTGGCTCTACCCGCCTGTCTATATGATCGAGATGGCCGAGATCATGAAAAAGGCCGGTTGTGACGCCCGCTACTGGGAACTGAAAAGCCCTCATGGACACGACGCCTTCTTGATCGAGTTTGAACGGATGCGCCCCCTTGTGGCGTCTTTTGTCAATGAGCTCGCCGACATGCGGCAGCTGTAGCAGAGGCGGATGTCAACAGGCGGCATGAAAGGCGGTTAGCTTAGCAGCTATGCCGCCGCAACCTAAAGAGCCCCGTCGAAAGAAACCAGACCATGCAACAGTCGAAGCAGAACATCCGCAAGAAGGGGCGCCGTGGCTGCCCCTTTTCCTATGGAAAGGGAGGAAATGGTATGAAAGTGAACATCCTGCTCCCGCTCTTCAACATGGTCTTTTTTCTCGCTTGGGGATTCGCCCTCAAAAAGGGAAAGACGGTGGAGTGGTTGGCCGGTTACGATGCAGCGAAGGACAAGGAGGGCCTCGTCCGTTGGGTGGCAAACCAATTTATCGCCATCGGGGCCGTGTCACTGCTGTTGATCCTGGCAGGGCCGGCGATCCCCGAACGGTTTGCCTATGTTTACTTCTTCGGGTATCTGCTGTTGCTGGCGCTTTGGTTGAGCCGTGTTTCTGATATTGCCCGGAAGTATTAGGGATAGCGAGAGGGTACTGTCGACCCGGGAAAGCATTACACATCATTTGAATAAAACATAAAAAACACTTGAACATGTGAAGGATTTTTTTGCCTCATTCGCGAATAGAGAAACCGTTTCAGACCAGGATTCCCTGTGGAAACCTGGCTTTTTCTACACCTTTTTCGGGAGTAAGTGGAACGGATCGCGAATCGAGGAGTGACGTACTTGTCTGAATTGTTGCAAATCACCATTGGGGATCTGCTGGACCAGACAGCGGCCCGCTATCCCGAAAAGGAAGCCCTGGTCTACACCGATGACCGCAATCTGCGCCTGACCTACGCCCAGTTCCGCCAGAAGGCGGACGAGGTGGCCAAGGGACTGATGGCCTTGGGCGTCCAAAAAGGGGAACATATCGCCCTCTGGGCGACAAACTATCCCGAATGGCTCTACACCCAGTTCGGCAGTGCGAAGATGGGTGCTGTCCTGGTGACGGTGAACACCAACTATCGCTCTTTTGAGCTGGAGTACCTGCTGCGCCAGTCGGACGCCACTACCCTGTTCCTCATCGACGGGTTTCGGGATAATAACTTCGTGGAGATCATCAACGAACTTTGTCCGGGGTTGGGCGATTCCGAGCCGGGTCGACTCAGCCTTCGCCGGCTGCCCAAACTGAAAAACATCATTTTTATTGGCCGCGATCCTCAGGCCAAGCACCCCGGCATGTACAGTTGGCAGGAACTCATCGACATGGGCCGCTCCGTCTCCGATGCGGAATTGGCTGAGCGCCAGCGAAGCCTCCATTTCGACGAGGTCATCAACATGCAGTACACCTCCGGGACGACAGGCTTTCCCAAGGGGGTTATGCTGAGCCATGCCAATATCATCAACAACGCCAACATGGTGGCCGACTGCCAGAAGTGGACCCATGAAGACCGGCTCTGTTTCCCTGTGCCGCTCTTTCACTGTTTCGGCTGTGTCATGAGTTCCCTGGCCTGCGTCTGCAAAGGGGCTACCATGGTGCCCCTGGAGTATTTTACGGCCAAAGGTGTCCTGGAAGCGGTCCAGCGGGAACGCTGCACCGTCCTCTACGGCGTGCCCACCATGTTCATCGCCGAGCTGGACCATCCCGATTTTGACAAGTATGACCTTTCTTCCTTGCGGACGGGCATCATGGCCGGGTCGCCCTGCCCCATCGAGGTGATGCGCAAGGTGATCGACCGGATGGGCATCGGCGAGATCACCATCGCTTACGGACAGACCGAATTCTCGCCGGTCATCACGCAGACGCGGACTGATGACAGCCTGGAGCGCCGCGTCTGCACCGTCGGCAAAGCCCTCCCCCATGTGGAGGTCAAGATCGTCCACCCCGACACGGGTCTGGAAATCCCTCGCGGCACCCAAGGCGAATTGTGCGCGCGCGGTTTCGGCACCATGAAGGGCTACTACAACAACCCTGAGGCGACGGAAGCGGCCATTGACGCTGAAGGCTGGTTGCACACGGGCGATTTGGCCACCATGGACGAGGAAGGCTACTGCCGGATCACCGGGCGAGCCAAGGACATGATCATCCGTGGCGGCGAAAACATCTATCCCCGCGAGGTGGAGGAGTTCCTCTTCACCCACCCGAAGGTCAAAGACGTGCAGGTCGTCGGCGTGCCCGATCCCAAGTACGGCGAAGAGGCGTTGGCCTGTATCATCCTCAAAGATGGAGAAGAGGCGACGGAAGAGGAGATACGCTACTTCTGCCGTGGCAAGATCTCCCGCTACAAGATCCCCAAATACGTCCGTTTTGTCGACCACTTCCCGATGACCGCCTCCGGCAAGATCCAGAAGTTCAAGCTTCGGGAGATCTTCATCAAGGAGTTGGGGTTGGAGGATGCGGCGAAGATAGAAACAGCGTAAATCAATTGCCTTTCGCCGCAATGGAGCCGGCAGGCTGATTATTTCGTCGTTATCGGCTCCTCACTGGCTGACAGCCCGGCCAATCTATGACCCATTGGGCCGTCGAGGGCGGGGCGTGTCTGCTGATCATCAACGCCGAGCTGACACCGCTAGCTGATCGGGCGGATTGGGTGATCCGGACGCCGGCGGCGGAGGCGCTGGATCGGATCGCTGCGGAAGTGCTTGGTGAAGGCCGACAAAGCCTGCCGAAACTGACTAGCCCGTGACGCGCCGTCCGCAGATCACCAGATCGCGTTCCACGCCGTCGAGAAGGGCCACTCGGGGCAGGTGTCCCCAGCGTGCAAAGCCGAGCGCCTCGAAAAGACCGAGACTCGGCAGGTTGTGGGCAAAGATAAAGCCGAGCAGGGTATGTACGCCCATGGCTGGCGCCGCCTCGATGGCCCTTTGCAGCAGAAAGCGACCGATCCCTTGGCCGCGGAAAGACTCGGCGATATAGATGCTCACCTCGACGGTTCCGTCGTAAGCGGGGCGGCCGTAAAAGGACTGGAAGCTGAGCCATCCGGCGATGACCCCGTCCATTTCCAGCACCCAGAGCGGGCGCCCGTCGGGATTGTGGTCGTGAAACCAGGGGAGGCGGCTTTCCACGGAAATCGGCGTTGTATCGGCGGTCACCATCCGGCTGGCGATGGTGGAATTGTAAATGGCGACGATGGCAGGCAAGTCGGATTCTACGGCGTTGCGCAGCAGCATGGTTATTCACTCCTGTCTTTTTCATTCGACCATACACCCATTATACCAGGGGTTTAATCGGCGGGGACGGAACAGTCGACGCGACGGCATCAGATGTGGTAGGCTTTTGGGGTGGGACCGTCTGAAGACGGTCTGACGGTTAACGTTGTAAGGAGTGAGTGTCTGATGGCACAGATCATCCCCATCGCCCTGCCCACCCCCTATATGGTCGGCGATGTGAATGTCTTTTTTATCGATGACGAACGGCCCATGCTGATCGATGCCGGTCCGCCGACCTGTGAGGCCTACCGCATCTTGACGGAACGATTGCAAGCCCTCGGTTGCCCGGTCACTGCCCTTAAGGAGATTGTGGTGACCCATTTTCATCCGGACCATGTCGGCCTCGCTCAAGTCTTGGCGAAGGAGGCGGGCATTCCTGTGCGCCTCCATCCCCTCGATCTGTACACGCTGCGCCTGGGCAGCGAAAAGGCGAGCGGCTTTTTTGACGGCTGGAATCTGCCTCCCAACTGGGATCCCAAACAGTTTGACACCCGTCACTGGATACCCGAGAAGTACCGCCCCGCCGGCGTGACCTTCCAGCCCCTTGAGGACGGGGAGACCATCGTTACAGGTAGCCTGCGCTTTGACGTGCTGGATACACCGGGCCACTCGCTCGGCCATGTGGCCCTCTGGGAACAGAAAAATCGCTGGCTCTTCACCGGCGACACGGTCATTCCCGGGCTGGCGCCCAATCCTTTCATTTACCATGTAGAAGGGGAACGGGTGCCCACGCTCCCCATGTACCTGAAGAGCCTCGATCGGCTGCGCCATCTTGATGCGGCGATCCTCTATCCCGGTCACGGCGACCCTGTCACCGACCTGGCGGCGGAACTGAACGCCACCGTCGACCATTACCGCCAGAAAGCGCTGGAGGTCCATGCCATTGTCAGGGAACAGGGACCGTCGCCCCTGCACGAGATCGCCGCGCGCCTCTATCCACGGCAGATCGAAAGCCAGCCCTATATGGTCATGAGCAAGACCCTCGGCTGCCTGGACCTGCTGGAGCGGGCGGGATTGGTGCGGTCGCAGGGGGCGAACGGATTCTATCAAGCTGCAGGCGAAAGTGAAAAAAAGAATCCGGCCGAGGCGCTCGATCCGTGGCTAACATCGACAAGATGATGAAGGCGATAATCCCTTACCCGGATTTGCCCGAAAAAGATTAAGCACAGAGATGGGTCATAAGATGACGACGATGATCCGACTTACACGAGATGCAAGCCTCGCGCCGTTAGTGCCACGATGAAACAGACAGCCATCGCCAAGGCTGTATTTAAGAAAAAAGAGAGGGCAGGCCAGCGCCAGGAACCAGTCTCTTTGCCCATCGTCAACAACGTCGTCGCGCAGGGGAAATGCAGGAGGGAAAAGAGCATCACGTTGACCGCCGTCAGCCAGGTCCATCCGTGATCGACGAAGAGTCGGGCCAGTTCGCCCACCTCCTCTATTTCGACGAGTCTGCCTTGGGCGAGATAGCCCATGATCAAGATAGGCAGGACGATCTCGTTGGCCGGCAGACCGAGGAAGAAAGCCAGAAGGATAAACCCGTCCATGCCGAGAGACCGACCGAGAGGATCGAGAAGTCCCGCCAGGGCGGCGAGCAGGCTCAGGTTGCCAACGGAGATGTTCGCCAACAGCCAGATGAGGGCACCGGCTGGCGCGGCTACTTTGACGGCGCGCCAGAGGACGAAGAGGGTCCGGTCGATGATAGAGGTGATGATGATCCGGCCCACCTGAGGTTTGCGAAAGGGCGGCAGCTCCAGTGAAAAAGAAGAGGCCTCGCCCTTGAGCAGCGTCTTCGACAACAGCCACGATACGACGAGGGTGACGGCAACGCCCAGCACCACCAGGCCAGCGATGATCAGCGAAGCAAGGCCTTGGCCCAGTGTGACCCCAAGGTAGCCCCCGGTGAGGATGGTGGAAAGGGCGATCAGCGTAGGGAAACGGCCGTTGCAGGGGACGAAATTATTGGTCAGTGCGGCGATGATCTTCTCCCTCGGTGAGTCGATGATGCGGCAAGCGACGACACCGGCGGCATTGCAGCCGAAACCCATGCTCATCGTCAGGGACTGTTTGCCATGGGCGCCGGCCCACTGGAACAGGCGGTCCATGTTAAAAGCGACGCGAGGCAGGTAACCGAGATCCTCCAGCAGGGTGAAGAGAGGGAAGAAGATGGCCATGGGCGGCAGCATGACCGAGATCACCCAAGCCAGACAGCGGTAGACGCCGTCGACAAGCAGCCCCTTCAGCCACAGGGGCGCCTGCAGCCAGACGAACAGTTCGGCCAGCCATTCCTGACCGGTAAAGAGGATCGAGGCAAGTATCGTTGAGGGGATGTTGGCCCCTTCGATGGTCAGCCAGAAGAGGAGCATCAACAAAGCCAACATGGCAGGGTAGCCGAACCAGCGCGAGGTCAGGAGGTTGTCAAGCCGGCGATCCCAGGACCGCCCCGCTTCCGGCGCTAACTGCACCACGTCGGCAGCGAGCGACTCGGCCTGCCGGTAAATGTTGCTGACGATGCGATCGGCCATCGACGTCCCGAAGCGTTGTCGCGCTTCCTCGGCCAGGCTGCGGATGCGGCTGTGGTCCTTCGGAGGTGTCGCTGGGGAAGCGACAGGGGAGATCACGGGGCGCATAGGGCCATCTCCCCTTTTGCCGCCATCTCGTAGGCGCGATGGCATGCGGTGAGGGAATCGAGAAAGGGATCGTCGCCGTCGAGGAGCCGCATGGCTACCCAACGGGGATTGAGATGGGGCAACCCTTGCAGGAGGGGCCTAAGCTGGGGCAGCAACTGATCGACCGCTGACTGCACTTCCTCGTCATATTTTACTGGCGGGGGCGCCGGTTCGATCTGTCCCATGGCGACGCCGTAAAGGGCCTCTTTTAACTCGGAAAGCCCCCGGCCTGAACGGGCGGCCGTACCGATGACAGGCACGCCCAGCTTTTGTGACAGCGCGTCCACGTCGATGCGGATCCCCTTACACTCGGCCTCATCGATCAGGTTGACGCAGAGGACCACCTTGCCGGTAATCTCCAGCACCTGCAAGGCCAGGTTAAGGTTGCGGGCCAGGCAGGTGGCGTCGACGACGACGATGGTGGCGTCAGGGCGGCCGAAACAAATGAAGTCACGTGCCACCTGCTCATCGGCGGAGTGCGCCAGGAGGGAGTAGGTTCCCGGCAGGTCGACGAGCAGAAAGGGCTGATTGCGGTGCAAAAATCGCCCTTGGGCTTGGGTGACCGTTTTGCCGGGCCAGTTGCCCGTGTGCTGGCGCAAACCGGTCAGGCTGTTGAAGAGGGTCGTCTTGCCCACGTTAGGATTTCCGGCCAGGGCGATCACCTTCTCCCGCTCCGTATTTTGCCGAACATTGTACCGGCTGCGCGCCACAGAAAGGGCGCCACTGGCGCAGGACCGGCATTGGTTTTTCATCACCCGTTTCGCTCCTTCCGGGCTATTCTTCTTCTACCAAGATCTTTGACGCCTCATTTTTGCGCAGGCCGATGACGGCGCCTCGGATGAGATAGGCCGTCGGATCGCCGATAGGGCTCCGGCGGATGACCTTTACCGCAGTTCCCGGGACCAGTCCGATGTCCAGCATGCGTCGCCGCTGAAATCCCACCAGCTGGAGGTCTTTGACGCGCACCTGATGGCCTACCGGGGTGTTACAGAGGGGAAAGCGATCGCCCATGACCCTTCCTCCTTCAAGAGGATTGTTTCATTTGGCTAATCATGTTAGCCTGCTTTAAAATATGGGGCGATGGCCCATCGGTGCTTGTCTGAACGATCCGGTTGGGGGGCCTTCGAGGGAAGGCATCGTTGAATGGAATATCGATGCAGAGTGGATGCTCGAGCCGATTGGACGATAGACGGCTTTTTTCTTATAATGAAAGCGATGCCCTTGACGGCGCTTACGTGTGAAATGGCAGGAGGCTGTCTCATGTCTGTCGTTGCCCCCAAATCCCTTTCCCAGGAACCTCTATCTTCGGAATCGCAATCAGATGCCCTGGAGCGGGTCTGTCGGTACCTCGATACGTTTCAGTTGGGTCTCAAACCCATGCTCTTCGACGTTTCCACTTCCAGCGCCCAACTGGCTGCCGAGGCTGTCGGCGTCGAAGTCGGAGCGATTGCCAAGACCATTTGCTTCCGGATCAAAGACGATCCCCTTCTCGTCGTCACCAGCGGCGATGCCCGAGTGGATGTGAAAAAGTTAAAATCGCTGGTCGGCGGCAAGCCCAAGTTCGTTGATCCGGACGAGGCCTTCGCCCTCACCGGTTACCGGGCAGGTGGCGTCTGTCCCTTCGCCCTGCCGAAGCCGATGCGCATCTTCATTGATGAAAGCCTTCGCCGATTTCCTGTCGTCTACATCGCCGCCGGGACAGCCAACTCGGCATTGCCGATCACGGTTGACCAACTCGTAGTGACGACCGGTGGAGAAGTGGCCGATCTGGCAGAGTATCGCGATTGCGGTTGTTGACCGCTCCACTGCCCCGTAACCATTGCGTTAATGGACGCGAGCCGGTTAGATTCACCCTAAGCAGGTAAAGGGGATCGCCCCTGTGGCCTTTGCCGCAGCGGGCGATTTGTCATGTCCTTCGTTCCCTCATGATCCCCGCCGAGAGATCTTCGTTTATAATATGGGGATAGACGTCGCGAACAGGGAGTGGGAAAGAACCGATGAACAGTCAAAACCATACAAGGGCAAAGGCGAATCGACGGTTCGTTCACCTCCACGTCCACAGCGAATACAGCCTCCTCGACGGCGCGGCCCGCATCGACAAGCTGGTCGATCGCGCCGCCGAACTGGATATGCCTGCTCTGGCCATCACCGACCACGGCGTCATGTACGGCGTCATCGAATTTTATAAAAAAGCCAAAGCCCGCGGCGTCAAACCGATCATCGGCTGCGAGGTCTATGTGGCCTCGCGGACCATGTTGGACCGCGATCCCCAGAAGGATAGCGACCAGCACCACCTGGTGCTGCTGGCGAAAGACATAGAAGGCTACCGCAACCTGACGGCGCTCGTCTCCCAGGCCCATACGGAAGGCTTCTACTATAAGCCGCGCGTCGACCATGACCGCCTGGCCCGCCACAGCAAAGGACTCATCGCCCTGAGCGCCTGCCTGGCCGGCGAGATCCCTCGCCTGCTCCTCAACAGCCAGGAACGGCAGGCGAGGGAACGGGCGGCCTTTTACCGGGATATCTTCGGCTGCGACAACTACTACATTGAACTGCAAGACCATGACATTCCTGCGCAGAAGCAGGTGAACCGCAGCCTGATCCGCCTCGCCGGCGAATTGGGACTCGGCCTGGTGGCGACGAACGACGTCCACTATGTGGAGCGCAAAGATGCCTACATCCAGGATGTGCTCCTGTGCATCCAGATGGGCAAGACCCTTCAGGACACAGAGCGGATGAAGTTCGACGGCGCTGAGTTTTACCTGAAAAGCGCGCGGGAGATGGCGATGCTTTTTGGCGAAGTCCCCGAAGCGCTGTTCAACAGCCTCGCTATCGCCGAGGCCTGCGATCTCCAATTTGACTTCAGCAAGCAACACCTGCCTGCCTATCCGATTCCTGATGAGCCGGCCTTTATCCAGTGGCGGCGCGAGCACGAGCGCGCGCCTTGGCCGGGCCTTCCCTGGGGCGATGCGGAGCAGTACTTGACTTACCTTTGCAGCCAAGGGATGACCTGGCGTGGTTGCGCCAAGCGCGATGACTACCGCCGCCGCCTTGCCTTCGAGTTGCAGACCATCTGCCGGATGGGTTTTGCCGGCTACTTCCTGATTGTCCAGGACTTCTGCGCCTTCGCCCGCCGCGAGGGCATCCTCGTCGGCCCCGGCCGGGGGTCGGCTGCCGGGAGCCTCGTCGCCTATGTGCTGGGTATCACCGACATCGACCCCATCGAATACAATCTGCTCTTCGAACGCTTTTTGAACCCTGAACGGATCTCTATGCCGGATATTGACATCGACTTTGACTTCGTGCGGCGGAGCGAGGTCATCGACTATGTGGTCCACAAATACGGCTCCGACCGGGTCGCCCAGATCATCACCTTTGGAACAATGGCTGCTCGCGCCGCCGTTCGCGATGTAGGTCGCGTGCTTAACCTGCCCTTGGCCGATGTAGACAAGGTGGCTAAGGCCATCCCGGCTGAACTGGGCATGACTATCGAGAAGGCCATCGAGATCAGTCCCGAACTGCGAGCCCTCTGTCAGGACCAGCGCATCAGCCATCTCGTCGAGACGGCCCGGGCCATCGAGGGGATGCCTCGCCATGCCTCCACCCATGCCGCCGGCGTCGTCATCGCGCCGTCGCCCCTGATCGACTACCTGCCGGTCCAGCGCGGCGCTGATGGGGGTGTCACCACCCAGTTTCCGAAAGACACCGTTGAAGAGATCGGCCTTTTAAAAATGGATCTTTTGGGGTTAAAGACGCTCACCCTGATCGGCGATGTGATCGATAAGATTCGCCGATCCCGCGGCCTGCAACTAAAACTCAAGGACCTGCCTCTCGATGATCCGAAAACTTTTCAACTGCTAAGCCGCGCCGACAGCCTCGGCGTCTTTCAATTGGAAAGCTCGGGGCTGCGGGCGATCCTGCGGGAACTGAAGCCGAACAGCTTCGATGACATCATCGCCTTGGTGGCCCTCTACCGACCGGGCCCCCTTCAATCGGGCATGGTGGACGATTTCATCCGCCGCAAACACGGGCAGACGACGGTCCAGTATCTCCACCCGGCCCTCGAACCGATCCTGAAGGACACCTACGGCGTCATCCTCTACCAGGAACAGGTCATGCGCATCGCCAGCGAACTGGCCGGCTTCACCCTCGGCGAAGCCGACATGCTGCGGCGCGCCATGGGCAAAAAAAAGCCCGACGTCATCGCCGGACTGCGCCAGCAGTTTGTTGAAGGCTGCGCCGCCCATCACATTTCCGAAAAGACGGCTGGCGACATTTTCGACTTGATGGAGTTTTTTGCTGGTTACGGCTTCAACAAGAGCCATTCGGCTGCCTATGCCCTGATCGCTTACCAGACGGCTTACCTGAAGGCCAACTACCCCGTCGAGTTCATGGCCGGCCTCTTGACGAGCGTCGCCGATTCGTCGGAAAAGGTGGCCCAGTATGTCGATGAGTGCCAGCGCCTCGGCATCCGCGTCCTGCCGCCTGATGTGAACGCCTCGGAGATCGATTTTTCCGTCGTCGCCGACCCGCTCACCGGCGGCCTGCAGATCCGCTTCGGCCTTGCAGCCGTGAAAAACGTGGGCCGCGGCGCCATCGACGCGATCCTGCTGGCCCGCGAAACAGGCGGCCCTTTCACCTCCCTCGACGATTTCTGCACTCGCATCGACAACCGTCAAGCCAACCGGCGCGTCCTGGAAAGCCTGATCAAGGCAGGGGCGCTCTCCTCCCTGGGCAAGCGCCGGCCCCTTCTGCAGATCCTCGACAAGTGCATGGAGGTGGCCGCCCGCCGCCAGCGTGACCTGGCGACGGGGCAGATGAACCTCTTTGACTTTGGCGGTTTTGGCGGCGAAGGGGGACGGGGCGAGCCTTTCGAAGCCGGAGCGCTTTCCGACTTCTCCGGATTTTCCAGCGGGCTGTCTGCCGAGACAGCCGTCCCCCTGCCGGAGATCGCTGACTTCCCGCACCGTGAGATCCTGGCCATGGAGAAAGAACTGCTCGGCATCTACTTCAGCGGCCATCCCCTCGAAGAACTGCGGCCCTGGCTCGAACAGCAGATTTCGATGACGATCGCTCGCATCCAGCCGGACAATGACCAGCAGAAGGTGAAACTGGGCGGGGTGATCCACGCTCTAAGGCGGACCACCACCAAGAAAGGCCAATTGATGGCCTATTTCACCCTCGAGGATTGGAGCGGCGGCGTCGATGTGCTTGTCTTCCCGCGCACCTTCGAAAAGTGCGCCGAAAAAATTCAGGATGACGCCGCGGTCATAGTAGAAGGAAAAATCCACTATGAGGAAGAAAATAAAAGAATCTTTTGCGAGAACCTTTGGGCGATCGATCCCGCCCTCAGAGAAAAAAAGGTTGTCGAGGGCAAACCCAACGGCGAAACCCGTCAACCGGTGCTGCATCTATGGATCCCCGAGGCCTCGACAGACATGGCCGCCCGGGAAAAGCTCGACGCCATATGCCGCGCCCATGCAGGGTCGACGCCGGTTCAATTGAACTTCTTGGTTGATCGCAAAGTCGTCCCCAAGGCCGTTGGGGTGACCTTGTCTCCGGCGCTGCGGTCAGCGCTGAAGGCGCACTTTCGAGAGATTCGCATGAAAATCGTCTGGGAATAATGAATAAACAATCGATCTTCGATACTGTTTGCATCGAAGGGAAAAATTGTGTTATTCTAGTTCTGATCTGGGTCTTCAAGTGTGCGACTACAGGGAAATTGACATAATCTCAGGGAAGGTTGTGCTCTTATGCTGGAAAAGGAAACGGCCATCGGTGGCGAGTATATCGTCATCAAAGCCTTGGAAAACGGCGTAACCATCATCGGCCTGACCCGAGGCAAGGATACGAGGTTTCACCATTCAGAGAAATTGGACAAAGGCGAGGTCATGGTCGCCCAGTTCACCGAACACACATCGGCCATGAAAATCCGTGGTCGGGCCACCATCTTTACCAAGCACGGTGAGATCGAAGCCGGAATCTGAATGGGACATGAGAGAGGTGATTCCCTGTGTGGACCGTCGTCTACATCGCACCCAACCGCACCACCGCTGAAATGTTGAAGAACGTACTTACGAACGAAGGTTTGCTCGTCATGTTGCGACCTGTCGGGGTGCCTCATCTCGGCGACTCAGGTTCCGTAGAAATCCTCGTGCCCGAATCAGAAGCCGAAGAAGCCCATGAGATTTTGAGCGGGGCCTTGGGAGGGTAAGCAGGCCCAAGCCTCGGCCCACGCCACCCATAATGTCACGCCGCGGGCATGTCCCCAGCGTAACCGTACCAACTGGATACACAATCGATTAAGGGGCGCGATAAACAAATGGATGGTTTGTGGGTGAAGTGCAAGCAGTGTCAGCAGATCCTGTTGACGAAAGAGTTGGAGAAGAATCTGAAGGTATGCCGGTGTGGATACCATTTTCGGATGACGGCTCAGGAACGGATCGTCATGCTGGTCGACGAGAACAGCTTCATCGAGTGGGACCGGGAGCTGGTATCAAAAGATCCCCTCCAGTTTCCCGGCTATGCCCAAAAAATTCAGAAGTGTCAGATTGAAACGTCCATGAGCGAGGCCATCACGACCGGGCAGGGGAGGATCTGTGACATTCCCGTTGTCCTCGGCGTCATGGATCCCCGCTTCATCATGGCCTCCATGGGCGCCGTTGTCGGTGAGAAGATCGTTCGCGCCGCCGAGCGGGCGCTGAAGTTGCGCCTGCCGCTGGTGCTGTTTTCCGCTTCCGGCGGCGCCCGCATGCAGGAAGGCGTCCTCTCGCTGATGCAGATGGCCCGCACCAGCGCCGCCCTGACCCGCCTCTCCAAAGCCGGCCTGCCCTTTTTCTCGGTTCTCACCGACCCGACGACTGGCGGCGTTACAGCTAGCTTTGCCATGCTGGGCGACCTGATCATCGCTGAGCCGGGCGCCTTGATCGGCTTCACCGGCCCCCGCGTCATCGAGCAGACGATCCGCCAGAAACTGCCGGAAGGATTTCAGCGGTCCGAATTTTTGCAAAAACACGGTATGGTCGACATCATCATCGAACGCCCGAAGATGCGCGAGCAATTGGCTGCGCTGCTGGCGTTGCACTGCGGGAATTCCCTCGAGGGGGTGGAAAGCTGATGGCGCTGCCGCTGGATTTTGAAAAACCGCTTTTTGAGCTGGAAACGAAAATCGACGAACTGCGCACCTTCTCCCAAGAAAAAGACCTGGATTTCAGCAGCGAAATCGCGACGCTGGAACAGAAGGCCGAAGAACTGCGCAAAAAGATCTACCGCGACCTGACGCCGTGGCAGCAGGCCCAATTGGCCCGCCACCCGGATCGTCCCAACACGATCGAGTACATCCGTCTCCTCTTCGAGGAGTTCTATGAGATGAAGGGCGACCGCCTCTATGGCGACGACCCGGCGATCGTGGGTGGCATCGCCCGCTTTCAGGGCCGTCCCGTCACCGTCATCGGCCACGTGAAAGGCAAGGACACGAAGGAGAACATCTACCGCAACTTCGGCATGCCTCACCCCGAAGGCTACCGCAAAGCCTTGCGGCTGATGCGGCAGGCGGCCAAGTTCAGCCGGCCCATCATCTGCTTCATCGACACGCCAGGTGCTTACTGCGGCATCGGCGCTGAGGAGCGGGGGCAAGCCGAAGCGATCGCCCGCAATCTCCTAGAGATGGCTGCTCTGCCCGTGCCGATCATCTCGGTGATCATCG
Source organism: Heliomicrobium modesticaldum Ice1 (assembly GCF_000019165.1). Taxonomy (GTDB): domain Bacteria; phylum Bacillota; class Desulfitobacteriia; order Heliobacteriales; family Heliobacteriaceae; genus Heliomicrobium; species Heliomicrobium modesticaldum. The sequence continues at coordinate 69,226 of NC_010337.2, read as the reverse complement.
GCGAAGGTGGCAGCGGCGGCGCACTGGCCCTCGGTGTAGCCGACCGTTTGCTCATGCTGGAGCATGCCGTCTACTCGGTGGCCTCGCCCGAATCGGCGGCTTCGATCCTCTTCAAAGACGCCTCCTTAGCCCCGCAGGCTGCGGCCGCGATGGGCATCACCGCCGAGCGGTTGAAAGACCTGAAGCTGATCGACCGCATCGTCCCCGAGCCCTCCGGCGGCGCCCACCGTAACCCGATCGGAACGGCGAAGGAACTGGCGACGGCGCTCAGCGAAGAAATAGAGAACCTGTTGGCCCTTTCCGCCCAGGAACTGGTCGATAGTCGTTATGCCAAATACCGCAACCTGGGCTTGCACTGCATCGAAGATGCCTCCTGTGGCACCTTTGAAGCCGAGGCGACCGACGCATCAGGCACCTGAGAAGGTCGGATGGAAGCAGCGGTTGCCGGGAAGCTTTTTTGAAAATGCACATAAAGACGCCGCCGGCGCTGGGACCGGCGGCGTCTTTATACGATAGATGATGATTGTTTGAACAAATCAGAAGGAACGGGCGTGACAGGGAAGAATTTTCCCGTCAGGAAAAGACCGCAAGAGGACGGGACGTTGAGGGCAATCTAGTTGACGAGACTGGTTCTTCGCCTGTTCAGGACAGTGTTTTGAATTTGGTTTCCGGAGGGATTCGTTTGGTCAAACATATCGGCGTCCTCACCTCGGGCGGCGACGCGCCGGGAATGAACGCCTGCTTGCGCGCCGTCGTCCGCATGGCCATCTACCGGGGGATCCAGGTGTCCGGGATCTTGCGCGGCTACGCCGGACTCCTGGCAGGAGAGATGCGCGCCATGGATGTCGGATCTGTCGGCGACATCATCCACCGCGGAGGCACGGTGTTGCGAACCGCCCGCTGCAAGGAGTTTTTTGAACCTGAGAACCAGGCATTGGCCGCCGGCAAGCTGAAAGACGCCGGCATCGACGCCCTCGTCGTCATCGGCGGCGACGGCTCTTTCCGCGGCGCCCAGGCCTTGATGCGCCACGGCATCCGCATCGTCGGCATCCCGGGCACCATTGACAACGACATCCCAGGCACAGACTATACCATCGGCTTTGATACAGCGGTGAACACCGTCCTCGACGCTATCAACAAGATCCGCGATACCGCCACCTCCCATGACCGGACGAATGTGATCGAGGTGATGGGCCGGCGTGCCGGCCATATCGCCTTGCTGGCGGGTTTGGGCGGCGGCGCCGAGTCGATCCTAGTGCCTGAGGTGCCTTTTGACCTCGATGAGGTCTGCGCCCGCCTGCTGCGCGGCCATGACCGAGGCAAGCTGCATTCGATCATCCTCGTCGCTGAAGGGGCCGGCAGCGCTGTCGAGATCGGCAAGCGCATCGAAGAAAAGACAGGCCTGGAAACGCGGGTGACCATCCTGGGCCACATCCAGCGCGGCGGCAACCCAACGGCGACAGACCGGATCTGGGCCTCCCGCATGGGCGCTCAGGCGGTGGAGGCGCTCCTGCGGGGACAGAGCAACATCATGCTCGGCGTGCGCAAAGGAGAGCTGGTCGAGGAGAACCTGGACAAGGCCTTGACGGAGCGAAACGGTCTTGACGAGCCATTGTACCGGCTGGCTGGGGTGTTATCCATTTAATTCACCGGGGGTAAACTACCCTCGGGGTGAGCGAAGTGCCTTCTGATCAAAACTGGACCAAGGTCCGCGGGGGCCTCTATGGCGCCGCCGTCATCGTGCTGCTTCTGGGAGCGCTGCTCTATGGCTATCATTCACGCCTCGGCTCCTTGCTCCTCATCGGAGGAGGCGCCTGGTTAGTCTACCTGCTGGTGACGGGAAGGTAAATTTTCGGTTAACTTTCCGAGGATGGGAGGAAGCCGGCAGCGGGCTGAAGAAATAATCGGAAAAAGCACAGACTAGCCAGCAGAGCGAATACACCGCAGCGACAATCAGCGCAAGCGAGAAGGGAAGGCGCGCCAGCCCTCCCACGGGGAGGTATGAATTTATGCATGCCTATATCCAAAAGGCTTCTCTGTCCGGAACGCCCCGCACGAAGATCGTCTGCACCGTCGGACCGGCTAGTTCTGACCCTACCATCCTGATGGAGATGATTCGGGCCGGCATGCGGGTGGCCCGGCTGAACTTTTCCCACGGCACCTACGAGGAGCATGCCGCCCGCATCGCTGCCGTTCGCCAGGCGGCCGATGCCTTAGGGCAGCCCATCGCCATCCTCCTCGACACGAAAGGCCCGGAGATCCGCCTCGGCCAAGTGTCCGGCGGCAAAATCACCCTTGACGAAGGCGCGGAAGTGACCCTCTTCCCTGACGATGGGACCTTGGGGACGAAGGAGCGCCTGCCTATCAGCTACGCCGGGCTCGTTGAAGATGTCCGGCCCGGCGTACGGGTGCTTATCGACGACGGGAACATCGAGATGGAAGTGACGGCTGTGGAGGCCGGTGAGATCCGCTGCCGCATCAAAAACGGCGGCGATGTGAGCAGCCGCAAGGGTGTCAGCGTCCCCGGCGTGGCCTTGCGCATGCCGGCCATCAGCGAAAAGGAAGTGAAGGATCTCGAGTTCGGCATCGCCCAGGACATGGATTTTGTCGCCATCTCCTTTGTCCGCGACGCCTCTGATGTGCTCGGCATCCGCAAGATCCTGGAAGACCGCGGCGCCTCCATGCAGCTGATCGCCAAGATCGAGAACCACCAGGGCGTTGACAACATCGACGAGATCCTGGCCGTCTCTGACGGGATCATGGTCGCCCGGGGCGATCTCGGGGTGGCCATCCCGACGGAAGACGTCCCTCTGGTGCAGAAGATGATCATCGAAAAGTGCAACATCGCCGGCAAGCCGGTGATCACGGCGACCCAGATGCTCGATTCAATGATCCGCAACCCTCGGCCCACCCGGGCCGAAGCGACGGACGTGGCCAACGCCATCTTGGATGGAACCGATGCCATCATGCTCTCCGGCGAGACGGCAGCCGGTAAGTACCCTGTCGAGGCCGTCACGATGATGGCCCGCATCGCCATACGTACCGAACAAGCCCTCCGCCACGATGAGGAACTGGATCGCCGCCGCAAAGCCGGCCTTGGCTCGGTCACCGATTCGATCAGCCATGCTACCTGCAGCATCGCGGCCGACTTGAAGGCAAAGGCGATCATCACCCTCACGAAAGCCGGCTCGACGGCTCGCATGGTCTCCCGCTACCGCCCTGATTGCCCTATCATCGCCGCGACGCCGGAGACAAAAGTGATGCGTCAGATGGCCGTCGTCTGGGGCGCCGAGCCGATGAAGGTGCGGGAGACGGCGGGGACGGACGAGATGCTCGGCGACGCTATCGACTGCGCTCTGAAGGAAGGCCGTATCGAGTCAGGCGACCTCGTCGTCGTCACGGCCGGCGTCCCTGTCGGCGTATCCGGAACGACCAACCTGCTCAAGGTTCATGTGGCCGGTCGGGTGCTGGCCCACGGCATGGGCATCAGCCGCAAGAAAGCAGTCGGCAAGGTGCGCCTCTGCCGATCCGCCGCCGACGCCGCGCGGCTGGAGCGGGGCGAGATCCTCGTCGCCTACGGCACTGATCGAGATTACGTGCCGGCCCTTGAACGCTGCGCCGGCATCATCACCGTGGAAGGCGGCCTCACCTCCCACGCGGCTATCGTAGGGCTGCAGTTCGGTATCCCCGTCATCGTCGGCGTCGACAACGCCTTCGAGGTCCTTCCCGACGGCGCCGTGGTCACCATCGACGCCACCGAGCGAGGGATGATCTACGAGGGAACAGCGCGGGTTTTGTAAGGAATATCAACGGGGGTCTTCTTCAATGGGAAAAGAAGGAGACCTAATTTTTTTAAAACATATTGACGGAAAATTCAGAATAGATATACAATGAAAAGGCCATTTATTTTTGTCACAACAGGGAAAACGCGACAGTGGGACCGGAACTCGTCCTCCTTCGCTGTCGCACATAACTGAATGAATACTCACTCATCTAATGGCAGCTGTCATCCATGGGCAGAAGGAGGTGATTTTACTTTCGTTGTCCGTGCTGCATGATGCAACCGGGAAAGCGGTTTGTCAGAGTAGTCCTTCACATTGAGTTCCGCCCTTCACCCAAGGAGTGTCCCACATCAGAACGAAAATACCATCGATTGATGAGGTGAGTTCAAGTGGAGAGGACAAGCTGTCCTGACTTCAATGAGTGGAATGTCGGCAAAGACTGGTTGCGCAGTTATCCATCGGAAGTGCCACACCGCTTAACCTACAGCAGAGAAACGGTGCCGGAAATGTTGAAAAGCACCGTCGATGCCTTCCCCCATCACGGAGCGATTTCCTATCTGGGAGTGCGAATAACCTATCAGCAGTTGTGGACCGATGTGACCAGATTTGCCGATGCCCTGGTTCGGATGGGCCTGTGCCCTGGTGATGCCGTCTGCATCATGCTCCCCAATTGCCCACAGGCGGTCATCGCCTTCTATGGCATCCTTCACGCTGGCGCCGTTGTGGTCATGGCCAATCCGCTCTATGTTGAGCGGGAACTGCAATACCAGTTGCAGGATTCAGGCGCCAAGATCATCGTCGCCTTAGACCAACTGCAAGAGCGGGTGATGGGGGCGATCGAAAAGACGAAGATCGAACAGGTCATTTTCACGGGCGCCCACGATTATCTCACGACAGCCCAGAGCCCAGCCTGTTCTTCCACAAGCCCGGTCATCGGCGATACCCGACTCCATCGCTGGTTGGATGTCTTGGGCGCGGAAAGAGAGAAAGTCGACTTTTCGTCAAGAAGGACGGATGATGTGGCGCTGATCCAGTACACCGGCGGGACGACGGGAACGCCAAAAGGCGTCATGCTGACGCATGGGAATATCAACGCGAATACCCAGCAGATCCGGGCGTGGTTTTATCGGTTTGAACCGGGAAAAGAACGGGTGCTCTGTGTTTTACCTTTTTTCCACGTCTATGGGTTGACAATGGGCATGCATCTCGGCGTGGCCATCGGCGCCGAACTGATCCTGCTGCCTCGCTTTGACAGCGACAGAATCCTGGAGATAATCGCTAAGGAGCGTCCGACCATGTTTCCAGGAACGCCGACCATGTACATCGCGCTCATCAACCATCCTAAGGTTCGCCAGTATAACCTTTCCTCGATCAAAGGATGCATCAGTGGCGCTGCAGGATTGCCTGTGGAGGTGCAACAGCGGTTCGAAGAGCTGACAGGTGGTCGTGTTGTGGAAGGCTACGGGTTGACAGAAGCATCTCCGGTGACCCACTGCATCCCTTTGTGGCACAAACGAAAAGCAGGTAGCATTGGACTGCCTTTGCCGGACACGGAAGCGAAAATTGTCGATCCGGAGACCGCAGCGGTGATCGCCGGCGGAGAAGTTGGTGAATTGGTTGTCAAAGGGCCGCAGGTGATGAAAGGATACTGGAACCGTCCGGACGAGACGAGCGCGGTGTTGCGCGATGGGTGGCTGTTCACGGGCGACCTGGCCTACATGGATGAAGATGGATTTTTTCACATCGTTGGCCGGAAGAAAGACATCATCATCGCTGGCGGATACAACATCTACCCTCGTGAGGTCGAAGAGGTTCTCTTCGAACACCCTGGCATTCAGGAAGCTGTTGTCGTCGGTGTACCTGACCCGTATCGAGGGGAAACAGTGAAGGCCTATATCGTGCGCAAAGCCGGCATCGATGTCAGCGTCGCTGAAATCGAACAATTCTGCCGGAGCAATCTTGCCAGCTATAAAGTCCCACGGGCGATTGAGTTCCGGACAGCATTGCCGAAGACACTCTCCGGTAAAATCTTGCGGCGTCAGTTGCTGGAAGAGGAAAAAGAGGTGGCTGCAAAGAATATAAAAAATTCATGATATTTGCACGAGAGGCGTGAGTTGTACTGGCTGGCACACGACAACGAGAGAAGGATAAACTGCCGATCATTCTGGAGGCGGCGAAAGTGATTTTTGCGAGCAACGGCTTTCATAATTCCCAGATTGCCAAAATCGCCAAACAAGCGGGAATCGCTGAAGGAACCATCTATCTCTATGTTCGCAGCAAAGAAGAGCTGATGATCCGCCTCTTTGAGCAGCAAGTAGGGAGCTTTATTACAGTGCTGCAGGAACAACTGCGCTCTATGGAGGATGCAAGAGATCAGATCGCCTGCATCATCCATCAACACCTTTCTCGACTGGAAGAAGACCCTGAGCTGGCGCGAGTGATTCAATTCGAACTGCGTCAACCGAACCCGACCATCCGCGATGGCATTGCGCCTGTTCTCCGATCGTACTTCCAGGTCATCGAGCAGACGATTCTCCTGGGTCAGGAGCAGGGGCATTTCGATCCCACCCTTTCTCCAAAACTGGCCCGTCAGCTTATCTTTGGCGGTATCAACGAGGTAGCCACCTCCTGGGTATTCAGCCAAAAGGCATATGCGTTGCGGGCGCAAGGAGAGCCATTGCTCCGCATGATTTTCAGAGGCATCACCAAGTGAACAGATGCCTGAGGTTTAATGAATGAGTGCTCATTCAGGTTAAATGGCATCGATGTCCGCTGAAAGGCAATAGCGTAACCATTTTGCATTCATAAGGAGGGAAAGCATGATCCCGTCAATCCAAACCGTCCTTGTTCTCGGGGCAGGCGTGATGGGTTCGGCGATCGCCGCCCATCTGGCCAATGCCGGCCGCGATGTGCTGCTGCTAGATATCGTCCCCAAAGAACTTACACCAGAAGAGGCGAAGCAGGGATTAACCTTGCAAGACCGAGCGGTGAGAGATCGCATTGCCGCCAAGGCCAAGGCGAATCTGCTCAAGCAAAAACCGTCTCCCTTGTTCGTCCCGGAGGTCTTGGAGCGAATCGCTGTCGGCAATCTGGAAGATGACCTTCCTCGTGTGGCCACGGCCGATTGGGTGATCGAGGCCATCGTCGAAAGGTTGGATGTCAAGCAAGCGCTCTGGAAACGGGTGGAATCTTACTGGCAGCCGGGTACGATCGTCAGCTCTAACACATCGGGTGTATCAATCAACCAGATCGTGGCCGATTGTTCCCATCCCTTCCGGCGTCATTTCATGGGGACCCATTTTTTCAACCCGCCCCGGTATATGAAACTGCTGGAACTCATCCCTTGCCGCGAAACGGACGAAGAACTCATCGGTTTCATGAAGTCTTTCTGCGAAAAGCAGTTGGGTAAAGGCGTCGTCCTGGCCAAGGATACGCCGAACTTTATTGCCAATCGCATCGGCACCTACGGCTTACTCGTCACCTTGCAGGCCATGGAGAAATATGGACTGACTGTCGACGAGGTAGACGCCTTGACGGGTCCCGTCATCGGTCGACCCAAGAGCGCTACTTTCCGAACGCTCGATCTGGTCGGACTGGATGTCTTTGTCCATGTGGCCAACAACGTATTCGAGTCCACGACAGACCCTGAAGAAAAAGCGGCCTTTGCCATACCGGCACCGCTGCGGCAGATGCTTGAAAAAGGCTGGCTGGGCGACAAGAGCGGCCAAGGCTTTTATCGCAAAGAAAAAGGACCGCAAGGGTCAGCGATCGGCGTCCTCGATCTGAACACCTTTACCTATCGGCCCCGCAAAAAGATCGCCATGCCTTCTCTGGAGACAGCCAAGCTGGGCAAGGGAACAGCAGAAAAAATCACGACACTGGTCAGTGGTAAAGATCCTGCTGCCCAGTTTAGCTGGGAGATCCTCAAAAAAGTGCTGCTCTACTCGGCCCGTAAGCTCCCTGAGATCGCTGATGACATCGTCAGTGTGGACGAAGCGATGCGATGGGGTTTTAACTGGTCTCTGGGCCCCTTTGAAACGTGGGACGCCATAGGTTTAAAGGAAAGCGTGGCGCGGATGCGGGCAGAGGGAGATCCGATCCCCCCATGGGTGGCTCAGATGCTGGAGGACGGGAGAGAACGCTTCTACGAGGAGCGGGAGCACAAGCGTTTTTATGTGCAAGTGTCGGGCGAATTAGCAGAAGTCAGTCGCTCATCGGCGCCGTTGCAGGTCGCTGACCTGCGCAAGCACCCGCCCATTCGTTCCAATGCAGGGGCATCCCTCTATGACATAGGCGATGATGTGGCTTTTCTCGATTTTCATTCACCGAAGCATGCCATTGGCCCTGACTTTCTGCAGATGATCCGTTGGAGCCTTGAAGAGGTGGAACGCAATTTCAAAGGTCTCGTCATCGGTAACGATGGCGCTCACTACTGTGTCGGCGCCAATCTGATGTTGATCCTCTTGGAAGCGGAAGACGAGAACTGGGATGAGATCGACGGAATGGTGCGTCAGTTCCAACAGGCAGCTATGGCCATCAAGTACAGCCGCCGACCGGTCGTCGTAGCGCCCCACGGTCTGACTTTGGGCGGTGGTTGTGAACTGACCATGCCGGCAGCGGCCATCCAAGCGGCGGCAGAGACGTATATCGGCTTGGTAGAGGTGGGCGTTGGCCTCATTCCTGGCGGCACCGGTCATAAGGAACTGCTGCTGCGGGCTATGGATGCGGCAGGTGTCACGGAAAAAGACGACTTACAACCGATCGTCAACCGAGTATTTGAGACGATCGCCATGGCCAAGGTGTCGACAAGCGCCATGGAAGCTAAACAGCTGGGCTATATCCGTCACAGCGACGCTATCACCATGAATAAAGATCGCCAACTCTTCGATGCCAAGCAAAAAGTGAGCGCACTGTGGGAACAAGGGTATATGCCGCCGATGCCACGAAAGCTTCCTGTCGTCGGCGAGCCTGGTTTGGCGTTGATGAAGCTCGGTGTATACACGCTCTTGCAGGCGGGACGGATCAGCGAACATGATGCCAAGATTGCCAGCAAGATCGCCCACGTATTGAGCGGAGGTGCCATCCCGGCCAAGAGCCTTGTTCCAGAACAGTACATCTTAGATCTAGAACGGGAGGCGTTCCTCAGTCTTGTCGGTGAACCGAAGAGCCAGGAGCGGATGCGTTACATGTTGGCGAAAGGAAAGCCGCTGCGGAATTGATCGATGGGAGGTTCGGAAAGATGAGAGAGGCAGTGATCGTCAGCGCTGTACGGACTCCTGTCGGTAAAGCGCCCAAAGGGGTCCTGAAGGATGTGCGACCGGAAGATCTGGCCGCCATTGCGGTCAGAGGGGCACTGGCGCGTGTGCCGGCCATCGCCCCGGAAGAGGTGGAAGACGTCATTTTAGGGTGTGCCTTCCCGGAAGCAGAACAGGGAATGAACCTGGGTCGTATTGTTGCCCAGCGTGCCGGGCTGCCCTACAGCGTCTGCGGCATGACGGTCAATCGGTTTTGCTCGTCAGGGCTGCAAGCGATCGCCATTGCGGCGGAACGGGTAATGGCCGGTTTTGCCGAGGTGATGCTCGCCGGTGGCGTGGAAAGCATGAGCACCATACCCATGGGCGGCACAAAGATCGCCCCCAACCCCTATCTGATGGAACACATGCCGGAAGCGTACATGACCATGGGTATCACAGCGGAAAATGTGGCCGCCCGCTTCGGCGTCAGTCGCGAAGCTCAAGATCGCTTCGCTTTGGCGAGTCAACAAAAGGCGGCCAGAGCACAAGCAGAAGGACGGTTCAATGAAGAGTTGATACCGGTGACCGTCAGCAAACGGTGGGTCGATGCCGATGGAAAACTGCAGGAGCAGGAGGTCCTCTTTGACAAAGATGAAGGGATCCGGCCTGACACATCGCTGGACGCTTTGGCAAAGCTGCGCCCGGTTTTTCGCGAAAACGGCACGGTCACAGCGGGGAACGCTTCGCAGACCAGTGACGGTGCAGCGGCCCTGTTGGTCACATCAAGAGAAAAGGCAGAACAGTTGGGATTGCCGGTGCTCGGTGCTTTCCGCTCGTTCGCCGTCGGTGGCGTACCCGCCGAGATCATGGGCATCGGCCCGGTGGTGGCGATCCCGAAAGCACTCAAACTGGCTGGGATCGACCAAGACGACGTGGACCTCTTTGAACTCAACGAGGCCTTCGCCGCCCAGGCGCTGTATGTCATGAATCATCTCGGTCTTGATCCCGAGCGTGTCAACGTCAACGGCGGGGCTATCGCCCTCGGTCATCCCTTAGGCTGCACAGGGAGCAAACTGACGACGACACTCTTGTATGAGATGAAACGTCGCCAAGCTCGTTACGGCGTCGTCTCCATGTGCATCGGCGGCGGAATGGGTGCGGCTGCTGTATTCGAAAGATTTTGAATAATATTTTTTCGGCACGAGTCCGATATCACTATTTTTATGAGGTGAAAAAGCATGGGCGACTTCATTCGTGGCGGACACTTTCTGACAGAATCCCTCTCAGTGGAACAAATCTTCACCCCGGAAGATTTTACGGAGGAACAACGCACGATCGCGCAGACGACGGCTGACTTTATCGCCGGTAACGTGGCGCCCCATCTGGAAGCGATTGAGAAACTCGACTACGAATTAACGCGGTCACTGTTGAAAGAAGCCGGAGAGATCGGACTCTTGGCCGCCGACATCCCCGAGGCATATGACGGCGTCGCTCTCGATAAAATCTCTTCGACGCTGATCACTGAGCATATGGCCCGCGGCGGGTCTTTCGGCCTGAGCCATGGTGCCCATGTAGGCATCGGCACCTTGCCGATCGTATTCTTCGGCAATGAAGAACAGAAGCAGCGATACCTCCCGGCGCTGGGCAGCGGCGAAAAGATAGCCGCCTACTGCCTGACCGAGCCCGGTTCCGGTTCCGATGCGCTCGGCGCAAAGACGAAAGCGATCCGGAGTGAAGATGGTCGCCACTACATCCTGAACGGAACGAAACAGTACATCACCAACGCCGGCTTCGCCGATGTCTTTATCGTCTACGCCAAGGTGGACGGCGATAAGTTTACCGCCTTTATCGTTGATCGGGACACGCCTGGCTTGTCCATCGGTCCGGAAGAAAAGAAGATGGGGATCAAGGGCTCCTCCACCTGCCCGGTGATTCTGGAAGACGCCAAGGTCCCTGCGAAAAACCTGCTCGGTGAAATCGGCAAAGGGCACCATATCGCCTTCAACATATTGAACATCGGCAGATTCAAGCTCGGCGCCGGTTGCATCGGATCGGCCAAATGGGCGCTCCACCTGTCCGCCAAGTATGCCAACGCGCGCGTGCAGTTCAATAGCCCCATCGCTCACTTTCCCTTGATTCAGGAGAAGATCGCCAATATGGCCATCGAACTATACGGCGCCGAGTCGGTCATCTATCGCACGGCCGGTCTGATCGAAAAAGCCTTGGAAGTGAAAGAACCGCTGCAGGCTACAGCGGAGTATGCCGTCGAGTGTTCGATCTGCAAGATTCTCGCCTCTGAAATGCTCGACCTTGTCGCCGATGAAGGCGTGCAGATCCACGGTGGGTACGGCTACACCCAGGAGTACGAGATCGAGCGCATCTACCGCGACGCCCGCATCAACCGGATCTTTGAAGGCACCAATGAGATCAATCGGCTGTTGATCCCCGACACGCTGCTGAAGCGGGCCATGAAAGGGGAGATTCCGTTGCTCGCAGCTGCCCAGAGGCTCCAATCAGAACTGTTCAGCCTCGGCATTCACGCTGACAACGGTATGCCCTTGAATATTGAAGAAGATCTGATTGAGCGCAGCAAAAAGATAGTGCTCTTCGTGGCAGGCATAGCCGTACAGAAGTATCAAAAAGCGCTGGCACAAGAACAAGAACTCCTTCGGAACATAGCCGATCTGGTCATCGCCGTCTTTGCAATGGAAAGCGCCTTGCTACGGGCCAAGAAAAAACTCGTCCAGTCTGGACCGGAAAAAGCTGCAATGGCCATCCAACTGGCCACCGCCTATATCTACCAGCGCATCACAGCCATCGAAGTTATCGCCAAAAAATCCTTAGCCGCTATGGAAGAAGGGGATGCGCTGCGCGCACAGTTGTCCATCTTGAAAAAACTGACACGTCATGTGCCGGTCAATGAAAAAGCCTTAACGCGTGCCATTGCCCAACCAATTATCGAGATGGAAAAGTACAGCATCTGAGCGCTGAACAGTGCCTTGGGCAATCCGCGGCAGCGTGATTCCAAGTAAGAAAAACAAAACGAACAAATCGCCACAGATAACCACGCCAAAAGGTGCTTCTTTCTCAGAAGCACCTTTTGGCGATCCTGTCAAGACAATCCGCCGTCGACCATCGCCTTACCGTAGAAGCAAACGAAGCGCCAGCACCAACATGATGATCGAAAACAGCTGCATCAGGCGCCGACTGTTCACCTGAGGGGCTAAGCGCGTTCCGATGTGAGCACCAACGATGGCCCCGATAGAGAGTGCTACCGAAGCAACCAACTGCACGTCTCCGGCGACCAGGTGAGGCACTGTTCCGGCGAAAGAAGAGATGGTCAGAATAAACATGGACGTAGCTGTGGCGATATGAGGCGGAATACCCATGATCAACGTCATGACCGGCACATGGATGATCCCGCCGCCGATGCCAAAAATACTCGACAGGAAGCCGACAAAAAAGCTGATCAAGACACCGAAGGGGAGGCTGAAGCTGTACTCATGAGCTATCCCGTGGGCATCAGTAAACTGGCGCGTCGTTTTCTTGCCCATCCAGTTGGGCGTGCGGTCCTTTGGTGGGCCCTGCGGCTTAAAGAGCATGAATAGGGAGACAAGAAGCAAGAGCATGGCGAATGCGCTATCGAAGGCTTTGCCGCTGAGGTGAGGAACAAGATGGGCGCCGACAAGCGCGCCGGGGATGGTGCTGAGAGCAAAGGGAATTCCCGTGGCAAAGTCGACGCGCTTCTGCCGGGAGTAGTTGTAACTGCTCACAAGGGAGTTGATAAAGATGAAGAAAAGGGAAGTAGACACCGTCCATAGATGAGGATAGGCAAAGACAAGCAGCAACACGGGAACAACGATAAATCCGCCGCCGACCCCCACGAGGGAGCCAAGCGTTCCTACCACGAGGCCGGTCGCGATCAGTAGAGCGAAGTCCATGGCATTTCTCCTGTTATATTTTCATCCCGCACCGTCCGACAGGTTCATTATATCCCTGACGGAATAGGTTCGTCCATGGATATGGCGATAAAAGCAAAAAAACACTCAAGCACGAGATGAAAGAGCCTCAGCCTTGCATTTATCTACGACACCCTTTGACGCATGTGGCGATGGTCGTTAAAATATAAGTACTGTCCATTGTAAAGAACATACCTGTTGATCATGGGCTTTGGGTTTCGGGACAGAGAGACACAAGTTGGAGGCAAGGCCATGCAAGGACTGCGTGTGATACTCGGCGATCCCAACGAGACGCAGCGAGCGGAATTAAAAAAACTGCTGCACGCCCTAGGTCAGTTGGTCGTTGGCGAAGCCGAAGACGGTCTCGGTACGATCAAGCTGATCCGGCGGCTCACACCTGACCTTGTCTTTATTTCCGTTCAACCGGCGATGAAGGATGGTGAAAGTGTAGCCCACTTGATAGAGGATGAACGGCTCTGTCCGGTCGTCCTGCTTGTGGAACGAGGTCGAGAAAATCAGCGGAGCCGAGAGACCGACACCCTGCTTCCTTACCTGATCAAACCAGTGCAGGAGATGTCCTTGCAGCCGATCATCGATCTTGCCGTCAGCCGCTTTCGAGAAGTCAGCCGGTTGGAAAAAGAGATACGGCAGTTGAAGAATACCATCGAGACGCGCAAGCTCGTCGAGAAGGCGAAAGGTCTCTTGATGCGTAACCTGGGCATCAATGAGTCGGAAGCCTTCCGGCGCATCCAGAAGCAGTCCATGAACAAACGGATGAGTTTGAAAGCCGTGGCAGAAGCGATCATCGTCGCCTATGACATGCAATAAGGAGTTCCTTAGGAAAGGTGGACTGCAGTGAAAAAGATTGAAGCGGTTTTTCGTCCGGAGCGTCTGGACTTGGTCAAACAGCGCTTGGAGGCCATCGGCATCCGGGGCATGACCCTCACCCAGGTGATGGGATGCGGTCGGCAAAAGGGAGAGACCGGCGTCTACCGCGGGCAGGAATACGCCATCACTTTGCGGACGAAGGTGAAGCTGGAACTGGCCGTAGCGGACGGCGAAGTGGAATCAGTGGTCCAGGCCATCATTGAAGCCGCTCGGACTGGTAATGTAGGCGACGGAAAAATCTTCGTCCTGCCCATCGAAGAAGCAGTGCGGATCCGGACCGGTGAACGGGGCGCCATCGCCCTGTAACTTGAGAGACTGGACCTTATCTGTCACCACCTGAACGATGAAAGAGTCATCGATGAGTGCTTACAAAAGGCTGATGCGAGACCTATAATGTCTCAAGAGGTATAGTGATGCAGAGGCAGAGGCGCCCTAGGCCCGGCGAAACCATGTTCGCTGGGCCTAGGGCGCCTTTGTTTTTGTGGGGTCCTTGTTTAGCGGTCTTAGTGAAACGGAGGAGAAGTAACTTTATTTGCTTCTTTCCAATCTCGCTTCTCTGCTTACGTATCTGTATTACGGCTATGGAACGCTCCCTTGCTTCTCTCTGCCGATGCGGATGACGATCCCCTGCGATGTCCGATGTTCTGTCACCGAGGGCTCTTTCGGTTGAATCGGCGGGACTTGAAGGATGCGTCGGATCGATGGCATGGCCGCCATGGCGGCGGCATGGCCTGCCCGGGCAGCCTCGTCAATATTGTTGAAGTCGAAGACGCCCATGGGACCGAGGTTCGGTTCGATGACCAGATCGGCGCCGCCCAGGATCGTGCACAGATCGATCTCATAGCCCATGATATCAATGGAACGCAGGACCGTGCCGATCAGGTTATCAGGCGGGAAGGCCGGCGTATCGGGATCGCGCAGGCTGACACAGATGACCACTTTGGCGCCTAGGCTGCGGGCCAGGTCGGTGGGCAGGTTCGCCCGCACGGCGCCGTCGACGAGACAAAACTCTTTCAACCGGACGGGATGAAAGACGCCGGGGATGCTCGAACTGGCCCGGACAGCTCGGGCGATGGGTACGCCGGTCACGAAGCGCCGGTAGGGCAGGGGATCGCGCGGTTCCAGGCCTTTGGGGAGAAAGCAGATCGAGGCGCCCGTTATCA
This sequence comes from Heliomicrobium modesticaldum Ice1, assembly GCF_000019165.1. Classification (GTDB taxonomy): domain Bacteria; phylum Bacillota; class Desulfitobacteriia; order Heliobacteriales; family Heliobacteriaceae; genus Heliomicrobium; species Heliomicrobium modesticaldum. The sequence continues at coordinate 54,200 of NC_010337.2, read as the reverse complement.
GGTCAGCTGCTGTTACGACGACAGGCGGTTCTGTTCCGTCAAAAGTTCGCTGCCCCCAGATCTGACAGAAAAGTTTTTCCAACTGATTGCCAAGGAGCAGGCCGGTAGGAAGACCGGGCCAGAGCGCCGCATTGGGGCGTCCCTGAATCAGGCGAAAAAGGCCGAGCAACGCCCCCGTGATCCAGCGCCAGTCGAAGTCAAAGAAAAAATGCTTCGACGCCTCTTTGGCGATGGCGAGCATATCAGCGGCGCTGTGACCAGTTCCATAGAGGGCGCCAGCGATGCTGCCGGCGCTGACGCCGACGACAAGGGAGGGCCGCAGGCCTGCCTCTTCCAATGCCTGGATCACGCCGATATGGGCGGCGCCGCGAGAACCGCCGCCGCTGAGGACCAATGCCCAGTCCATCGCCATCCTCCTCTCCCACGTCTGATTCTTATGTGCGAGGGAGGGGAAAAATGTATTTTGAGGAAGTCAAGAGGATGTGAAAAAGGGGAACGGCGCCGGAAAGCCTTGACGAACAAGGCGCCAGCACGTATGCTAAAAACATCACAAGAGCGCTTCGGAATATTGGAATTTTTTTCTCCGAATCCCATGGTTGCGGAAAGGAGATGGACGAGCCGGCACGATGCTTTCGGGGACCTTTCGGGCCGTCTTTTTGTTTTTCACAAGGTCGCATTGATAGGGGAGGGTTGCTATGATGACGGATAGAGATGCTTCGATTGACGCGATCAAAAAGGCCATGACCGACTCCGTGATCGACAATCGGCTGACCTGCACCGACGCCCGGGCCATCGCCGAATCCTTCGGCGTGCCCTACAGCTTGGTCGGACGCCTGGCCAATGAGATGAAGATCAAAATCCGCCATTGCGAGTTAGGCTGCTTCTGACGGGATCTGTTGTTCCTTTCGCCGTTGAAGTTACCTTTCTTTTACCGCTGGACCTATTGAAGAGACGGGGTGGCCGAAAATGATCGACGCCTTCGCTCGGGATATCCACTACCTGCGCGTCTCTGTGACCGACCGCTGCAACCTCCGCTGCATCTACTGCATGCCCGAAGCGGGCCTTCCCCTGGTTGATCACCGGGAGGTGCTTCGCTTCGAAGAGTTTGAACGGCTGATCGCCATCGCCGCCAGTCAGGGCATTCGAAGGGTGCGGATCACCGGCGGGGAACCGCTGGTGCGCAAAGGGATCGTTCCCTTTGTGGCCCGGGTGAAGACGATGACCGGCATTGAAGATGTAGCCCTCACCACCAACGGCCTCCTGCTGCCGCGCTTCGCCAGCGAACTGAAGGCGGCCGGCTTGGACCGTGTCAACATCAGCCTGGACACGTTGCGACCGGAACGCTTTCGCGCCGTCACCCGCGTGGGCCGGATTGATGATGTCTGGACAGGCATCGAGGCTGCCCTGGCGGCGGACCTTCACCCCGTCAAGCTGAACGTGGTCGTCATGGGCGGTGTCAATGATGACGAGGTTGCTGACTTTGCCCGACTCACCTTGCAGTGGCCCATACACGTCCGCTTCATCGAACTGATGCCCATCGGCGAGGGCGACTCCCGTTTTCGCGGGCAATATGTCACGATTGAACAGATGAAAGCGAAGATGGCTGAACAGGGACTGCGACTCGGCGATCACCCCGGCATCCGAGGGGGTGGCCCCGCCCGCTATCACACCTTGGCGGGCGCCTTGGGGACGGTGGGCTTCATCAGCGCCATATCCAAACACTTCTGCGGGACCTGCAACCGTCTGCGGTTGACGGCGGAGGGCAAACTGCGTCCCTGCTTGCATTCGCGGCAGGAGATCGACCTGCGAACGCCGTTGCGCCGGGGCGCGTCGGACAACCTGCTGGCGCGGATCTTCCAAAAGGCCGTCGAGGCCAAGCCCTACCAGCATCACATGCTCGATGAGGGGTGGGGGGACAGGCCGCGATTGATGTCCCAGATCGGGGGATAGGGAACGGCGTCCACCCTTGTCAATGGGCGGTCATCCCGATGGGGATGAGTGTTGAACGATGCAGGATATGATGGGCGTGACCTGAACCTATCTGTTGAACTGGCAGTTTCTTCAGATTAGCGATGACAGCGGAGGTAGCGATGGATCCTTTGACACATTTTGATGAAAAAGGCGGCGCCCGCATGGTCGATGTGAGCTTGAAGGGCGACACACGGCGGGAGGCGGTGGCCCGCGGAAGGGTGCTGATGCACCGAGACACCTTCCGGCGCGTCCGAGACGGTCAGATCGCCAAGGGCGACGTGTTGGCGGTGGCCCGCCTGGCGGGCATCATGGCCGCCAAGCGGACGAGCGACCTGATTCCCCTCTGTCACCCCTTGTCTCTCACCGGCGTCGATCTGCACTTCACCCTGGACGAACTTCATTCGACGGTGGAGATCGAAAGCCGCGTCAAAACGACCGGCAAGACCGGCGTAGAGATGGAGGCCTTGACGGCCGTCTCCGTGGCTGCGCTGACCATTTATGACATGTGCAAGGCCATGGATAAGAACATGGTCGTCAGCGATATCCGGCTCGTCGAAAAAACAGGGGGCAAGAGCGGGCACTACATCAGGGAGGAATGACCGTGGCAACGATCGTGGCTGTTTGCAGCAGTGAGGAAAAAGGGATGCCTAAAAAAAACGCGGGCAGCGGCATGCTCAAGGCGGACTTCGGCCTCGTCGGCGATGCCCACGGCGGTCCTTGGCACCGCCAGGTGAGCCTGCTGGCCATCGAGAGCATCCAGAAGATGCGCGGCCTGGGCCTCGATGTTCATCCCGGCGACTTTGCGGAAAACATCACCACCGAGGGGATCGATTTACTGGCTTTGCCGATCGGCGCCCGGCTGAAGCTCGGTCCGGAGGCTGTCGGCGAGGTGACCCAGATCGGCAAAGAGTGCCATAGTCGCTGCGCCATCTACTACCAGGCCGGCGACTGTGTCATGCCCAAAGAGGGCATCTTCATTCGGGTGCTGACGGGCGGGCCTGTCCAGGTCGGCGATGCGATCGAAGTCATCGCGACGGGAGAGGCAGCGCCGGATAAGATGGCGTCGGGTGAGGCGGAGGATGGCACATCGCCCCAGGAAACTGCGCAAGAAGCAATCACGCCGGAGGAGCCTAAAGGTGGAGCGAAGGCTGCTGGACAGGAGGTGGCCCTGTGATCCGCGTCGGCATCCTCACCGCCTCTGACAAGGGCAGTCGCGGCGAACGGGAGGACCGTTCTGGCCGGCTCATCGGCGAAGCCATCCAAACCATCGGCGGCGCCATGGTCGCCTACAAGGTCGTTCCTGATGAGCGGGATCAGATCGCCGCAGCGCTCCGGGAAATGGCCGACGACCTCGGCCTGGACCTGATCTTCACAACCGGCGGGACAGGCTTATCGCCTCGCGACGTGACCCCCGAGGCGACCCTCGATGTGGTAGATAGAATGGTCCCCGGCATCGCCGAGGCGATGCGGGCGGAGAGCATGAAGATCACGCCCCGGGCGATGCTTACCCGCGGCGTCGCCGCCATCCGAGGCCGTACCCTGATCGTCAACCTCCCCGGCAGCCCCAAGGCGGTTCAGGAATGCCTCGACATCATCCTGCCGGCGTTGCCTCACGGCATCGAAATCCTCAAGGGCGAAGCGGGCGAGTGTGCCCGAAAATCATAGGCGATAGGCGCCAAGGAACAGGCACCGATCACCTCGAGTAGTGACGGAAGAATCCCCCCGGGTCGGGTGGATTCTTTTTCTGCTGGCGAACCTCTTTCACCATGAGGAAATATTCTCCGGTTCTGTGTCCCCCTCCACCGAAAATACCCTTCCTTTAGGGAGGGTTTTCCGGAAGGGGGGATCCCCATGCGACGTTGGTGGCGGTGGATCGCAGGTGTCACCATCTTGTTTTTGCTCCTGAGCGCCGGCGGCGGCTACCTGATGTGGAAGGCCCATGAGGAACTCTGGAACCCCAAAGACCCCGTGACTGTCGTCAAGCGCGCAGTCGCCGGCACCTTGCAGAGCCCGAGTTTTTCCTTTGAGAGCACCTTCCTCATCCGGGTCGACGGTCGCGAGGAGGTCATCAGCCGCTTTTCTGGCGACCGGGCCGAAGGAGAGAAGTTTCACTTGAAAGGGACGCTGCTCCAGTCGCCGGCGGAGATCTATACGGTGGGCAACCTCTTCTACCTCTGGGATCCCGTTAAGAAAAGCTGGTACACGATCGAGAAAAACCGCTTCGGTCCCCAAGACCTGCTGCTGTCCGAGATCAGCCCGCTGACAGCCCTGGACATCAAGACCATCGAAGGGGTCACCGTAGCGGGGATCGACAGTGTTGACGAGGACAAATGCCTGCTCATGGAGTGCCGCACCGAGGTATCGAACCGCCTCCTGGCGACGCTCTGGAAAGACTTCTACTACCGCATCTGGGTCGATCCCAAGAAAAACCTGATCCGCAAAGTCGTTGTCGAGGCCACCAGCCGCAACGCGCCCCGCGATCGGCTGATCCTCACGTTGCGGTTTTGGGATTACAGTGGTAAACAGACCATCACCTTGCCGCCGGTGGCGACGCGATAGAAAGAATGAACAGCAAAGGGGTCGTGGTGTTTATCCAAGACCCCTCACTTATGTCGGCGACTAGGATTGTTTGATGTGGGTGCGTAAGTCATAAGACAGGTTCAGGACGGTTGCGCCAGTTCGACAGGCACAATGGCCACCCAGGCCTTCTCTTTCGGGCTGAAATAGATCCGTTGGCAAGAGATCTGCTGCTCTTCCACCCAACGGATCGCGTCGACCAGACGATCTGCGTCCGCCTCGACGGGGATGATAATGCCCTGTTGGGCGCTCCAGCTGCCAGAGGCATGCACCGCTTCTACGAAGGCTACCTTCTTTTTCTTCACTGCCGGCATTCGCTCACCCCCTTCAGGTTGATGATAGCATCGGAAAGTTACGGCAATTGCAAAATCTTTGAAAAGAAACCGTTAAAATAAGGAAGCATAAATGAGGTTTTTTGGTGTTCCACCAGGTTGGCACAGCGTCTGGTTGACATATTTTTATTGCGGCTGGTATAATTTTTTCGTATCTGACAAACCTAACAAGCGACTTTTCGGGAGTGTGGCCGGTCTTGAGAGCCGGCCTTATTTTCGTATTTCAGGAGGCGGCAGCAGCGATGGACAAGGTCATCGATCGCGTACTGGTCAGTGAAGAAGACATTCGAGTCAAGGTCAAAGAGCTGGGCGAACGAATCTCGAAGGACTATCAAGACAAGGACCTGCTGGTCGTGGGCATCCTCAAAGGCGCTCTCGTCTTCATGGCCGACCTGATCCGGGCCATCCACATCCCTATCGAGATCGACTTCATGGCTGTCTCCAGCTACGGGGCGGGGGCCAAGTCGTCGGGGGCTGTGCGGATCTTGAAGGACCTCGACCGGGCCATCGAAAACCGACACATCCTGATCGTTGAGGACATCGTTGACACGGGGTTGACCCTCAACTACTTGATGGACAACCTGAAATCACGAGGCGCCGCATCGGTGAAGGTCTGCACCGCGCTGGACAAGCCGAGCCGCCGCAAGACGCTTGTCACCCCCGATTACAATGGTTTCACTATCCCGGACGAATTTGTCATCGGCTACGGCCTCGACTATGCGGAGCAGTACCGTCACTTTCCCTTCGTGGCTGTGCTGAAGCGAGAAGTCTACGAGAAGTAAGCTGACAAGGAAGCGCACAGACAGGCTGCCCGTCGACAGCGCAGTGGTGTAGAAACAACAGAGAACCATCAACCGGCAAGACTTCGAGAGGAGCGAACATTCTTGGCTAAGCCCCATGAAACCATCTTGGTCCTCGACTTCGGCGGTCAATATAACCAACTGATCGCGCGCCGCGTCCGAGAACTGCACGTCTACTGCGAGATGCACCCCTACACGATCAGCGTCGACGCCATCCGGGAGATGAATCCCAAGGGCATCATCTTCACCGGCGGTCCGGCCAGCGTCTATGAAGAAAAAGCGCCTGCCGTCGACCCGGCCATCTACGACCTGGGCATCCCTATCCTGGGCATCTGCTACGGCATGCAACTCATGGTCAACCAACTGGGAGGCAAGGTCGGCAGGGCCGAATCGCGCGAATACGGCAAGGCGTCCCTCACCATCACCGCTTCTGAAGGCCCCTTCGCCGGCATGGAAGGCGATGTGCAGTGCTGGATGAGCCATGGCGACAAAGTAGAAGTCCTGCCCCACGGCTTCGTCGGCTCCGGCAAAACAGACCATGCCCCCTTTGCGGCCATGGCCGATCCGGTGCGCCGCTTCTACGGTGTCCAGTTCCACCCCGAGGTGCGCCACACGCCCCAAGGCATGGACATGATGCGCAACTTCCTCTTCGGCGTCTGTGGCTGCACCGGTGAGTGGACCATGGAAAACTTCATCGAAGAACAGGTCGCGGCCATCCGCGCCCGCGTCGGCAGCGGCAAAGTCCTCTGCGCCCTCTCGGGCGGCGTCGACTCCTCCGTGGCGGCCCTCCTCGTCCACCGCGCTGTCGGCGAGCAGCTGACCTGTGTCTACGTCGATCACGGCTTCATGCGCCTCAACGAATCGGAGCGGATCATCAAGACCTTCCGCGACGAACTGGGCATGAACCTGATCGCCGTCGAAGCGTCAGAACGCTTCATGGCCAAGGTTGCCGGTGTCTCCGACCCGGAGACGAAGCGCAAAAGCATCGGCAACGAATTCATCCGCGTCTTCGAAGAGGAAGCGGCCAAATTGGGCCAGGTGGACTTCCTGGTGCAAGGCACCCTTTACCCCGACGTCGTCGAGAGCGGTACCTCGACAGCCGAGACGATCAAGACCCACCACAACGTGGGCGGCCTGCCCGAAGACATGAAATTCGAACTGATCGAACCCCTGCGCACCCTCTTTAAGGACGAGGTGCGGGAAGTGGGCCAGAGACTGGGCCTGCCTGAAGATATCGTCTGGCGCCAGCCCTTCCCCGGACCGGGTCTGGCCATCCGCGTCCTCGGCGAGATCACCAAGGAGAGCCTGGACATCCTGCGTCACGCTGATGACATTGTCTTCCAAGAGATCAAAAAAGCCGGTCTTTACCGGCAGATCTGGCAGTCCTTTGTCGTGCTGCCGACAACCGTCCGCAGCGTCGGCGTCATGGGCGACGGCCGCACCTACGAGTACCCGGCCATCCTGCGGGCCGTCACCTCTGACGACGCCATGACGGCCGACTGGGCACGGCTGCCCTACGAGTTGCTGGAGAAGATCTCCAACCGGATCGTCAACGAGGTCAAAGGCGTCAACCGCGTCGTCTACGACATCACGTCGAAGCCGCCGGGGACGATTGAATGGGAATAAGAAAGAAAAAGCCTGTAACCCAGATAAACAAAGGGTTTACAGGCTTTGCTTTTTGGCCGTGGCAGCAAAATGGCAACATTATTCCGGTTTTTCGGGATTTTTATCTGATTTGGAGCCATTTTCTGGAGAATTGAGGGCATCCAATTTGTCGGCTACTTCACCATGCTTGTTAGGGTACAAATGGGCATAGGTTTGTAAGGTGGTTTCTACGCTTTCATGCCCAAGGCGTTCCGATATTAGAAGCGGAGAAAAACCGAGTTCAATCAGCAGCGATGCGTGGGAGTGGCGAATGTCATGAATACGTATTTTTTTAACGCCGGAAAGCTTACAGCCGCGAGCCATTTCACTGGCAAGGAAATGCTTTGTATAATCAAAGAGCCTGTCCGAAGGCTCGTAATCCACCAGGCGACCGGCATAATCCTTCAGGATTTCCAATAGGAATTCAGATGCCGTGATTACCCGGCGGCTCTTGGGCGTCTTTGGGGGAGAAATGACATCCTCATTACCAACCCTGGCGTAACTTTTCGTGATGCTGATTTTTTTAGATTCAAAATCAATATCATTCAGGGTAAGAGCCAGGAGCTCTCCGGAGCGCATGCCAGTCCAGAATAGCGTATTAAAAATGGCATATGACGCAGGCTTATCTGAAATCGCGGCAGCGAAAAGCCGGAATTCATCAGTAGTCCAGAATTGCATGGACTCTGCGTTCTTTTTGCCGATTGAGCCGCAGACAGCCGCCGGATTGGTTTGAAGGCCATAATACCGCCTGGCATAATTAAAAATGGCCGACAGCTGATTATTTATGGTTTTGAGATATGTAGGCGAATAATCGCTTTCATCGTCCAAGAGGCCATTTTGCCACTTTCGCACCGTCGCAGGAGTAATGGCGTTCACAGGCATATCTTTAAATACCGGAAGAATTTTTGAATCAATGAGGTACTTCTTGCCCTCATAGGTCGTAGGGCGGAGCCGTGTCTTGCAGTCCTCCATATAAAGCTCGACCATGGAACCAAAGGCCATGTCGCAACCGCCGCTCTGTTTTTTAATAAAATCGCGTTCGTACTGGACAGCGTCGGACTTTTTAGCAAAGCCCCGCTTTTTATGCTGCCGCGTCGTTCCAGTCCAATCTTTGTAGCGGAAGGCGCAATACCAGGTCTTTCTTTTTTCGTCCTTATAAACAGGCAAAGCAACGCCTCCTTTCACAAAAGCCCCAGCCGGACGACGGCCAGGGCTTATTTTTATTCCTTTTCCCCGCCATCCTGACCGGCACCGCTCACTTTCCCCTGAAGCTCGGAGACCTGGGCGAGGAGAGACATGGAAAGCTCGGCAGATACCCCGGCAGACCGTAGAGCCAAGACTAACTCTGTTATGGGCTTACCCGATTTGAGGAACTGTGCCGCGACCATGTAAGCGTCCATGGTGCCCATTACGGCAGTAAACAAGCTATCACGCAGACCGGACGCCGCCGGTAGCGATAGGGAAGAACGAGCAAAAGCGCTCCACAATTCGGATTGCTGGGATACCAGGGCGGCGGCTTCTTTGGCAGCGAGCGGCGGAGGATAAAGAGAAGACCTGTGAGGGCCGGGCTTCAGTTGAGCAATATCCGGATCAGGTTCTTCCTTCAGCCCCAGCAGGAAATCAGCGGACACATTGAAATAATCCGCAACGACATACAGGACATCTATCGGAGCCGTTCGGCTCTGCTTTTCATAATAGCTGATACTGCCGCGAGACAAGCCCAGAGCGGCGCCCAATTCATTCTGGGAAAGCTTGCGCCCTTTGCGTAGTCCCCGAAGGCGTTCAGAAAAACACTCCCGCACACGAACCTCGGTCTCGTTGATTTTGCTTCCTCCCATTTTATGCCTCCTTTTTGTTTAACAACGTCAGCAAATAAGCGGCGCACCAGAGCCGCAAATTCTTAAAATGAATAACATTGTTGAATTGCTATATACTCAATTGACAACAACAGCAACAAGAATTATTCTAAAGCCATAGTACACCATAACTATTCAGAGGTCAATAGCAACAACAACAATTATATGCAAGGGAGGGTATAAAATGAGCAACGCCAACATTGATATCCGAAAAGAGGCCAAGCAGGCTAATGTGGCCCATTGGCAGATTGCAAAGCGCCTGGGGTATGCGGAATCCACATTCTGCCGGAAACTGCGGGACGAGCTCACCCCTGAAGAAAAGGCAAAAGTCCGGCAGGCCATAAGGGAGCTTGTGGCGATGAAGCGGGGAGGCGGTAGCGATGGCAACATGCGCGAGGCGTACGGAATATGATCCGCTCCGCTTGGAAGGAAGGTGTAGAGTAGCAGGTGGAAAAGTGAGAGGAGGCGGCGACCATGGCACGGCCACGAAAGACAGGTCTGGATTACTTCCCGCATGACGTGGACGTGACCACAGACCCCAAAATAGAACCAGCAATCATGCGCTACGGCGCCGCCGCATACGCCTTTTATTTCGTCCACTTGGAATACTGCTACCGCTCCGACGATTTAACAGTTGATATTTCTGCAACAGAAACAGGGGCAGAAATGAGGGAAGTAATTCAGCGGAAACTCCACATCGACGAACAACAATACGATAATATCCTTCAATCGTTCCTCCGACACGGCGCATTTGACGCCGATTTCTATGCCAAAACAGGCAAACTAACCAGCCACGGAATACAGAAGAGAGCCAGGAAAGTCTTTGAAAAACGGGAGCGGGAGGCTGAAAGATACGAGAGTAAAATTTCTGCTCCCATTTCTGCCGCAGAAACAGGGGCAGAAATGACACAAAGCATAGCAAAGAAAAGCATAGAAAATAAAAGCACAGAAAAGAAGAGTATAGCAACCACCCCCCTAACCCCCGCCGGGGGAAGTGCGGCACCGGTCATAAATATTCAAGAAAAACGATTTGAAGAATTCTGGGCGGCGTATCCGAAGAAGACCGGAAAACAAGCCGCCTTTAAGTCATGGCAGCGCGTCAAACCAACTGCCGAGCTACATGCCAAGATAATTAAGGCTGTGGCAACCGCGAAGCGGACAGAGCAATGGCAGAGGGAAAATGGCCGGTTTATACCAAACCCTGCGACCTGGCTCAACCAGGGGCGCTGGGACGATGAATACGAGGAGGTGACCCAACCGTATGGAAGCAATAGCCAACATTCAAGATTCAAGCTCGCATGGGAGGAAGATGACAATGACACTGTCATCAATAAGCAACATACTGGGCCAAATAAGGCCGGAGGTTTTGCCCTCTCGGGCTTTCATAGGGCGGAAGACGCAGAATGGTGCAAGGATGACGATGCGGATGAGCCAAAGAAACAAGACGGAGGCGCTCTCGCTGGTTTCAAGCAAAGCGATGACAGTGGTTAAGCTCTTCAGCGAGCATAAATAAAACGAGAGCCGTTGAAAAGCTCCCGCCCCCGTGGTACAGCCATATGGTTAAAATATCTATCCATATTCTACCACGGAGAGGGGTGAGCATTCAAGTGACTAATGAAGAGCTGGCAATCATGGCCGCCCAGGGCGACACGGAGAGCCTGCATAAACTATATTTTGCGGTCGCCCCGCTAATATATAAAATCACGAGCCGGTATTTCAAGTATTGCGAGACCAACAGGAAGGGTGTCAGGCCGGAGGACTTAACACAGTGTGGCTATTTTGCATATCTGAGTGCGCTCAAGCAATACTCGCCGGAGAGGGAGCTGAAATTTACATCGTATCTTGATTTTTGTGTAGCGAGGGAATGCTGGAGGGAGCTGGGGATATCGTTCCAGACCGGCGGCAAGGTGTTAAACCGGGAGGTCGAGACCATTTCACTTGAAACACCCATATCTGACGATGAAGAAGGCCTTACTTTAGAGGACATTATTAGCGACCCTGATGCCGATACATACAGCTTTTGCGAACTGAACGACATGAGGCTCATTGTTAGAAGAGAAATAGAAAGGCTCTCTCCACGTGAACAGTGTGTGATATACGGCATTTTTTATAACAACAAGACCATTGAAGGTCTCGCTCAGGAGTTTGGGTGTGAACTCGGAACTGTTCTGTCAGTGAGAGATACTGCTTTTAATTCGCTGCGACGTTCAAAAGGCATACGAGAATTGAGAAAAGCTTATAACTGGAACAATAAACGTCCGAGCTACCTTGATCCAGAAAAAATAAAAGGTCTATTGGGGGATAGCGGGCTTGAACCAATATAAACTGGAGGTGCTTTATGGAAATTAGCATCCAAGATCTAATAGAGGCGGAAGAATGCTCAAAGATTCCTATAAAGAAGCGTTATCAAACCATTAAACGAGCGCTTAACCGATATAAATGCGGGAAATCAAGGCCCGAGGAAAGGGAAATCCTCGTGGAAGCAATGCGGAGCTATAGGAGGTTGGCCTTCAAGGAAAATCAGACCAGAGCCTACAACGTGTTGTTATACTCTTATTTTTCAAGCCGGACTTTGACACCCGAACAAATTATGAGGTTATTTAATATAAACAAAAGGACGGTATTTAAAGATATAGGTACAGGAGTAAGGGATTTAACCTTTTTGTTGTATGGCATTGATGGATTTGATTGGCGGATGAAAGAAGAAAGAATCATGGAAGAAAAGATGAAAGAGCAAATCACAAAACGGCTGACTGTAGAACTTGAACAGGAGGTCAGAAACGAATGTCGTGCTTTTTTTGAAGAATGCCAACTCATGAATATTACATGTGAAGGTCGTGCGGATTTGCAAGAGCGCCTGCAGGCGTTAATAAAGAGACAGCTTACAGAAGAATTTGCTCAGGATATTGTCGAGCGAGAAGAATGCTCTGACTTAGAGATTAAGGCCAGGCAGCAGCAAGTAAGGGAAGCCTTAAGGAGATATAAGAAAGGCAAATCAACACCAGGGGAGCGGAAAGAATTAATTCAGGCAATGGAAAGATACAGGACAACTGCCATTAACGAAAAGCAGGACAAGGCATACAACATATTATTTTATTTCTATTTTGCGGATTACCCTCTGAAAACAATTCAAATATCGGACAGATTCAGGATTGCCAGGAGGACAATTTTCAAATACATAACCAGAGGTGTAGAGGATTTGACTGACATTATGTACGGCACCGGTGGAATTTGCCTGAACCCTGATGATGTAAACAAAGCGGCTTTGAGTAATACTCAAACGGCTAACTGAAGGATTTGGAAGGGAGGTGAGAAGCGAATGTCCAGCCTTTATAATGGGAAGTCACTGACTGATGTTATCGAGCGGCAAAAGGCTGAAGACAGGGAGTTATACCAGCGCCGCCAGGAGCTGCAACGCCAAGCAGATGAACGGGCCGCAGCGGCGCGGGAAGCAAACGAGAAATCGTCTTTTGAAAAAATCCTGGACAAGCAGGAATTAGCCAGGCAGCTGGTCGACAGCATTCAATCGGGGAACCCCAGGAATGAAGAGTACATGACCCAGGCGCTAAAGCAAATGTGTGACGTTCTCGATTTTCTGCTGAAAAGCAGATAAACTGGAAAAATTGGCGGGAAAGGAGGGGAGAATTTGCAAAGCAATAGCTTAAAAGAATTAGGTCGTATAGGACAGCGCCGCTACGGGGGATTTTTCTACGAAGAGTTTCTCAAGGATTTACAGGGCAGAAAAGGCATCGAGGTGTACAAGGAGATGAGCGAGAACGACGATGTTATCGGCGCCATCCTTTACGCCATAGAAATGCTTATCAGACAGGCAAGCTGGAGCGTGCAGCCGGGAGGCCCCACAGCCAAAGACCAAGAAGCAGCGGACTTTATTTATAGCTGCATGGACGACATGAGCGACACATGGACGGATACCATCTCTGAAATCCTGTCGTTTTTAACTTTTGGTTGGAGTGCTCACGAATTGGTCTACAAGCGGCGCTTAGGCAGGAACAGCGACCCGCGACTAAAGAGTAAGTACACTGATGGATTGATAGGGTGGCAAAAGTTACCCATCAGGGCGCAGGATACTCTCTGGGAGTGGTTATATGATGATAATGACAACCTTCTGGGAATGGCACAGATGCCGCCGCCCACTTTTGAGATAATCCAAATACCAATTGAAAAGCTGCTGCTTTTCAGGACGAAGAGCCGCAAGGGCAACCCTGAAGGGAGAAGCATCCTCCGCAACGCATACCGGAGCTGGTATTTCAAGCGCCGCATTCAAGAGATAGAGGGAATAGGCATCGAGCGCGACCTGGCTGGCTTTCCTGTTTTGAAGGCACCGGAAGGAATGAACATCTGGGACGAGGACGACCCGGACATGACCGCCATTCGCCTGCTGACAGAGAAAATCGTCCAGAACATCCGCCGCGACAGCATGGAAGGCTTGAGCCTCCCGGCAGGCTGGGAGCTACAGCTATTGAGCACCGGTGGCCGGCGCCAGTTCGATACCAACGCCATCATCGAGCGATACGATACCCGAATAGCCATGACTGTCCTTGCAGACTTCGTACTGCTTGGGCACCAGCAAGTGGGCAGCTTTGCCTTGAGCAGCGACAAGACCGAATTATTCTCAATGGCTGTAGGCGCTTACCTCGATATTATCTGCGAGGTTTTCAACAACCAGGCAATACCGACATTGATAGACCTTAACGGTGAGCATTTCAGCGGCATAACCGATTATCCCACCTTGGAGCACGGTGATATTGAGAGCGCGGACATTCAGGCGCTGGCGGCTTATATCAAGGACATGACCGGCGTGGGTGTCTTGGTGCCGGATGACCATCTGGAGGACTATGTAAGAGAGGCGGCGGGATTGCCGGAAAGACTGGACGAGGGCACAGACCCAAACCCAAGACAACCAAAGAGACAAAGCTCTAACGTAAAACCGGGGAAGGGGACATATTCGGACATCCCGGAAGAGTTAGAGGACGACGAGGAAGCGGTAAAAAAAGCGAAAGAGAGACTGGGGAGGTATGGTTAATGGGAATTTTTACAACGTCAGAGCACCGCCCTTCCTGGTTCTTAAAACTAAGTATCAAAAATGATTCAGAAAGGAGGAGAACACTATGGGAGAGACATTTAGAGTTGAAATCCCCATAAACGTCAGGGACAACACAGACCCTGGCATCTCCCAGGCCACGCGCAAGGTAAGCGCCTTTGACAGGGCGAACCAAAAGACGCAGGAACGCCTGGAGAAAATGAATAGAAGCAGATATCAGGTTATTCTTGAAGCCTTAGACAGAGCATCTAGCATTATAGGGCATGTCTCCACGAAGGCACGCAGCATCGCAGGGAGGACTTACAGCTTCACCATGAAAGTGGTTGATATGGCGACAGCTCCGCTTAAGTCCATATGGAACTTTGCGACCTCTCTTCAAGGCGTCATACTCGGGGGCAGCCTGACTGCTGTCGGATTTAAGGGTCTCCAATTGAGCGGTGAGATGGATAGAGCCAAAAAATCGATTGATTTCTTTACCGGTTCAGCGGAAGAGGGAACCAAAGCCTTTCAGGAGTTAGTTAACCAAGCCATCAAATCACCGCTTTATGAAGTGCCGTTTGTGGTTCAGACCGCCGGCCAATTACTTGCAGCCGGTAAAAATATCGAATTCGTCAAAAGGGCGCTAAAAGACTTTGAACAAACCGCATATTACACCGGAGCCAGCATGTCGCAGATTGAATTGGCTTTTTACGGATTTAAACAGATTTCGGCTGTCGGTACATTGCAGATGGAGGAGCTGCGGCAGGTAACAGAGAACTTAAACCTCCCGCTACAATGGGTTATAGAGGAACTGGGCCTGACGGGCAAGGCTGCAAAGAATCTCGGGGATGCCGCCATACCGGCAAACGAGGCTATGGAGGCCATTCTAAAAACCATGGAGAAGAGATTCCCGGCCAAAGATATGCAGGACGACCTTCTGGCCCTGGAATCTGCATTGAAGGAGACGGGCCGAATGTTCCTGTGGGCCTTTGGACGGGGGATGAGCGGGCCGGTGATGCGCATCATGCAAGATTTGTCTGCTCAACTTGACCCGACCGGCAAGAAGTTTAATAGCTTTGCAGGTTCGCTGGAATATGCAGGTAAGGTAGTAGGCGAAAAGCTGGAGCAAATTTATAAGGACGTCAAGGAATTCCTGGATAAGTTCAACCAGGGCGAGCTAAAGAATATGGGCCTGGGAGACAAACTTATTTACGGTATTGAGTACGGGCTGGACGAAGCGAGCAAATGGTTGCAAGGTGCGGGCGGTAAAAAGGTCGAGAAGGTCTTTGTTGAAATGGCCGAGATAGCGGGACGGGCATGGATGACAGCCCTGGGGGCAACCTTGAAAGGAGCCGGAAACGCAGCCAGGGAAGGCAATTGGAGTGGCGCTGCGGCGCTGGGCGGCATGGCCTGGATGCTTGGCGCAGGAACATTGCTTGGTATAGTCGGCAAAGGAGGAAAAGCCGCTATAGCCGGTGGCAAGGGCCTGTGGAAAACCGGAAAATGGTTATTCGGCAAAGGCTCGAAAGCCGCAGATGCTGCAGCAGATGCAGCCAAGGTCGCCGGTGCAGCTGCAGGAGCTGCTGATGATGTTGCTGATATAGCGAAAACAACCAAAAACCTTAAGGATGCGGCAGAATCATTTAGGGCGGCTGCAAACGCTTCGAAAGAGGCAGAGAAAGCCGTAAAGACCGCAGAAGCATTAAAGACTGCTAAACAGGCAGACCTTGAAAAGAGTGCGAGATTGCTGAAGGAGCTGAAAAAAGAAGCGGCCAAATTCGGGGACGATATACCCAAAGGATTGTCCGGTAAGATTATGGCTGCCGAGAAAGCGGTGGCAAAAGGCCGAGTTGATGTTAAAAAGGCGGCGTCGCACCTTGACGACATGGTAAACTTGAAAAATCTTAAAGCGATAGACTACGCAAACGCGAGAGAAGGGTTTGTTGTCGCAAAGGACGTCGCAAACGCAGCTAAAGTAGCGGACAAAGCAGGGGATGTGGCCGGCAAGACGGGCATATTCAGTAAAATTGCAGGATGGTTCGGTAAAAGCGGCGATGATGTCTTAAAAGCAGGGAGCAAAGCTGCAGGAAAAGGCATCAAGGGAATACCTGTATTGGGTACGCTTCTTGGTTTGGCAGCGAGCGGAGCGGTTGTTGCTTCTGCAGCGCCAGAAAACAGAGGAAGAGAAACTGCCGGGGAAGTAGGAAGCTGGTTAGGCGCCATAGGCGCTGGAGCTGGAGCCGGGGCATTGGTTGGCACCCTTGGAGGCGGGCCAATCGGAACCGCTGTCGGTGGCATTGTTGGCGGCATTGGAGGTGCCATAGGCGGAGAAGCATTCACCGAGTGGCTGTATGATCAGAAAGACGCAATAGCTTCAATGGGAGGAAAAGTAAAGACTGCAATTTCCGAGTTTGGGACAAAGGCGGGAGAATCCATCAGTAGATTTTTCACAGAAACAATACCAAACTTCGTGACAGAGCAGATACCTTATGCCATAGGCTATGCGACCGGTTCGATTGGGAAGTTTTTCACCGTAACGCTCCCGCAGGTATGGAACGACTTATGGACAGCTGTAGGGAACTTTTTCACCGAGACAATCCCCGCCTGGGCGAACGGGGCATACAACACGGCGGTAAACTTCTTCACCGTTTCAGTCCCGACGTTTTTCACTAATCTGTGGAATTCCGTGTATGGATTTTTCACGGAGACCTTACCTACATGGGCGACGGGGGCTTTCAACAAAGCAAACGAGTTCTTTACACAAAAAGTTCCTGAGTTTTTCACTGACCTGTGGAGCAGCGTGAGCACCTTTGTGACCGAAAAAATACCGGAATATGCAAAGGCATTAAAGGACAGTGTTATCGGGTGGTTCGGCAGCTTCAGGGATTGGGCAAGCAATATCTGGGACAAGGTAAAATCCAGTTTTTCAGCCGGATATGAAGCTGGTTCAAGCGGCGGCTCCAATGTTGCGAAACATGCATGGGGCGGCATCATGACGAAACCGCATATGGGCATTGTGGCCGAGGACGGAGCCGAGGGCATCATTCCATTAAGCCCAAGCAAGCGCGCAAGAGGTCTCGACCTTTGGTGGCGGACGGGAGAACTGCTGGGTGTGCGACCGTACGGAAACGGCGGGATTGCAGGTGATATTCCCACAGCGAGCGCCGTGCCGGTCAGCGTAGGAACCGGCAACGTGACCCAGTATATTCAGGCAAGGGTGGAAAAAGTCGAGGTACATCCCGCATTTCACATTGAGGGGGATAACCTCGATGAGGAGAACGTCGTGACCATCATAAAGGGACGCATCCGGGAGATGGCCGACGACATCGGCGACGAGCTCGCGGAACGACTGGCCCGTATTTTCGCAAATATGCCGGTGAAGGGAGGGGCCGGGGCTTGAAAATTGACACAACAGAAGCTATAAAAAGCGCAGTAGATGATGCGGTACAAAAAATAACATGGGAAGTAAAATCAAGGGCCTTCAGAGCATCCAACGAGCTCCGCAACGCAGCGCTCACTGTCCTGCGAGGACAACGAAGCGGCAGGGTTTATAAAAAGCCTGGCACATATGGCAAGAGAATGACCAAACAGACAAAAGCATTGCTCAATGACTACGGTCATAACTTGCGGGGCGGGCAGCTGTACCGAGCTTCTGCACCAGGAGAGCCGCCGGCGGTGCGCAGCGGCAACCTGCGCCAAAGCTGGAGGCCAAGAACCGAGTCTGAAAAAACGGGAAGCGGTCTGACCGTAAGGTCGGCAATTACCACCGATGTGAAGTATGCGCCATGGCTTAATGATGGTACAAAAGACGGACGAATAGCCCCTCGCCCGTTCGAGGAGCCTATCATCGAGAGGGCAAAGCCACGCATCAGGCGCATTTTCAAAGAACCGTACAGATAGAGCTTCAGCTAAGTTTTGAACGGCAAACTCATAGGGCGGAACCCCATCCGCTCTATTATTTTTACCCAGGACTTTAAGCAAAAAGCCGCTCCTTTTTGCTGGGGCAGAAACAGGGCAAAAGCAGGGCAGGAAAAACACCCCTCCCTGGACGCCCTGTGCGGCGCGTACAAGCCGATATTGTTGCTGGTAGGGTAATTACAAGGGCAAAAGAAAACACGCCAAAATGGAGCAAATGTGGAGGCTATCTGTGGCCGCTTTATAGATTACCTGGTAGGAAGCAAAAAACACAGTAGGGGGGATTCCCATCTGTGTTTTTTATGCATTAAATCCTCACAATAACAGAAAAAAAAGGGGGGGAGACCACCTTATGCGGCATCCGTTACCTGGATATTGAAGTATAGCGTACCTGTGTATGTGCCGGAGCTTACATTTAGTCCTAAAGTCAAAGGGTTGAGCCTCAAAAAGCCGCCGTAAGACGGGCTGGTACTACCGGCGTTAAATTTGGCAACCGGCCTACCCCGAAGCTCCTGCATGGAATCTACGTACACCATGTCACTTAATGCGCTGTCTGTGTAAGCCATGACGCGGCATCGGATGGATTCCTCGTTTGATTCTCCTTTATTTTTATATAGGTTAAAGTAGCCGCTGGCATCGTATGACTTGTCCCAATCAACACTAACTACAAGTATCTTCCCGGCAGCAATATTATTTTTTGTTACCGTTATTGGTATAACTTCCAGGTTTTCATTGGTTACGGTCGCTGGAATATTTATGGTATAGGTCGTGGTGTCTCCCGTTCCCCCGCCGCCCGTTCCTCCGCCGTTAGGGGCCGTATATTCGTAAGATACCGTCATACTGCCTGTAGTCACGTCTTCAGCGTAGACCGTCGCGGGTAGCGCCAACATGGCTATAGTTAAAATTAATGCCATAAATTTTCTTTTCATCAAACCACCTCCAATGTGAATTTTGTATCAGCGCCATTCATCGGCGCCTTGTCCTTGGTAGAGTAGCAGGAATACCGCAGTACGGCCCCCTTGTAGGTACCTGCCTTCAGTGGTTGCGATAGCCTAATGGCGTCTGTTTTTTGTCCAGGCTCAATCAGGCCAGAGCGGTAAACTTCGGTACCGTCAGGCAAAATTATAGAAATTACGAAATAACAGGGATTCCCCGCTGGATTATGTAATTCTACATTCTGCACGATATCTCCCGCCTTCATCACCAGCTGGGCGTAGCCTGGAATGGCTATCGTTTTTGGAATTTCGACAGGTGTCGTTTCCACCGTAGCCGCTGTAGAGTTTCTTGCGCCGGTGTCCGGCATGGAATCTCGCCCCGCCAGATTTGTGCCTATCAAGACACCACTAAGCGCAATAACAGCGGTAATAAGCGACACGGCGGCCATAGTTATGATGTTGTTTTTCATATAGACCGTATCCCCCCTTTCTGCTTTTGTGCAGATATAATAATAGCGGTGTTTTTCAGCGGGATAAAGGCAAACCGGGTGGGTATTATTTTTTCTTCCATCGTCGGATTGTCGAGTCGTCCGCCGGGCAGGAATCAGAGTGGCCGGCCAATACGTCCATAATCAACTGGGCCTCATAATGCTTTTTTGGCTGCATGAAGTCGGGAAGTTCGATGTGCAGCTTACCGCAGCCAGGGCATCTGAGGCGACGCAGCAGGAACCAGCGGACTGCCCCGGAGCTGTCGATTACATGTCGCTTTTTTGTATCATACCCGGAGAGCAGCAGGCCACACTGCGGACAAACCGGCGCCTCCATATTTCGGATTCTATAAACGCTCCGGGCTTCGTCATACTCCACTGTGTAACGGGTGGCGGTAATCATGGGCAAGCCACCTCCTTGCTCGATGAACGTCAAGATTGACGCCAGCGCTCTCGGAGCGGCGGCCCAAAAGCCAGGAAATTACCCACCCAGTACGCCTTAACCATCGGCGACCCGGCGCGGTACCATGGACTCAAACCATAACGGAAAGGGGAGAGCACGATGAAATACGGCAGACTTGTGGCAACCCGAGGCATTGCGGAAGAAATGGAGAGCGACCTGGCATTTGCTCGGGAGATTGCTGCAGCCTTTGGCAGATACCAGCGGCACGATTGGGGCGACCTCTGCCAAGAGGATAAGACCCTAAACGACCAGGCGGTTGAAAGCGGAGACCGGGTAATGGCTGCGTACCTGACCAGCAAGGGGAAAATCTGGATTATAACCGAATGGGACAGGTCAGCGACGACGATTCTATTCCCCAGTGAGTATTAAACGCCGGCGCCAGATTGCAGGCGCCTTCGTGCAGAATATAATAACAAAAGCCGCCACGAGCCAAGCGGGCCCAGGACGGCTTTAATGAAGAAAGAGCGGGATTCCTGTGTTGGGATACCCGCTCTCGTTTTATGACAGCTCGGGAAACGGAATGTGCAGCAGCCGCATGATTTCCTTCTGCGTTTCATACACCCGCTCGGCAATGAATTCACAGAACGGCTCAGACTTACCCTTGTTCTGATACTGCCGGATGGTGTCGTTATATTCTGGCCGGAGCACAGGAGGAATAATTGCCAACTGATAACCGTCTTGTATCAGCGCCAAATTCATGATAAGACGGCTTGTTCTGCCGTTGCCATCAATGAACGGGTGGATTGACACAAACTTCAGGTGCAGCAGCGCGGCAAAGGTTACGGGATGGTAATTTTTCCGCTCGGCCTTTACCCATTTCTCCAGCTTCCGCATTTGTCCATCAATTTCCTGTGGCCGGGGGAAGACATACTCGGTACCGGAGACGATAACGCTTTCCTTCCTCCATGTGCCAGCGTTTGCCTCGTCAATGCTTTTGTAGAACAGGCGATGCATGGTTTTAATGTCCTCCACAGTTATGCGCCGCTCCCCAATCAGGGTAAACATGAAATCATAGGCTTGGCCGTGGCCCACCGTCTCATAGAAATCCCGGAGCGGCCTGCCCCCGATGGTTAGACCGTCCTCAAGCACCACCTTTGTCTCGCTGATGGTGAGGGTATTCCCCTCGATGGCATTACTCGACCATGTGAGCCCGATGCGGTAATAGTCTTTCAACTGCTTCAGCATATGCCCCTCGAAGGGGCGAACCTCGCTGATAGCCTTGTGGCAGCGGTCGATTTTTTCATATATGGTCACCGGCTATCACCGCCTTTTTCCTCTCGACACGAGGTAATAATCCCGCTGGTTATAATTGTGCCATTTTCCGTACCGCACCAAGGGCAGTTTATGCTTTCGCGGTCTTTTCCGCCCGGATAACCGGCATTCGAAATAGATATGCCGAAATTTTTACCGCAAGCTGTGCACGTGTAAGAACTTTTCTCCACCTTCATAAGATAATCCCCCTTCAGTATGTGACCTTTTCGCCGGAAGGCGTAATAAAGGCCCCCTCATATCGGCAACCAGCGGCCTCCGCAATTTGCTTCAATTCGTCGACTGTAAAACTCTCCCGTTTCATTTTCTGGCTGAAAGCTTGCGGGCTTTTCCCTGATATTCGTCCGAGTTCGGAAACGCTTATCCCGAGTTTGACACACAGTATTTTAAGCTGTTCGGATACTGACATATCACCACTCCTTCCAATATTCTCATTATAAACGAAACCATTTAGTAAATCAACGATAATATTTCTCTTTTATTGAGAAACGTTAAAAAATGAATTGACTGCATAAACATTAATGTTTATATTATAAACAAGAGCATATACAATGAACAGGAGGAAGTATAATGTTAAATCCAAGAAACCTGGCCAACGGCCAAGAGCAGTATGAAACCTTCAAGAGCAACATCACCAGGAAGACGGCAGTTCAATACGACTACCGGCACACAGATGGAGAATTGTTCTCCTGCGTTAAACCCACCCTGGAAGCCTGCAGGCAAGCGAAGGAAAACTGGATAGCCAAGAAGGAGGCACAGCAATGATAGCCACGAAGGAACAGGAACGCAAGACTTTGGAGAAAATCAAGCAGATGGTCGACGAACTCGGCGAAAACAGCTACCTGGCCGCAGCCTTTACCGGTGCATTCGAGCTCGCAGAACAGAACATCGAGAACGACTGGGGCATCACCACACAGGAATACATCGACCGGGCCATCAAGGCCGACGAGAACGAGAATAGAGCCAAGAAGGAACTTGCCGCAGTCAAGGCGGAGTTGGAAGGTGTACGGAGCGCTCACCGGGGCACCACAAAGGCGCTGGAAGAAACCTGCGAAAGAGCCAAAAGGTACGCTTACGAGATAGACAGCCTGAAGGAAGCCATGAAGGCGGCCAAGCTTGAGATTACCACACTAAAGGCCAAGCTTTACGACTACATGACGGCGGCGAGTTAAGACCGCCGGTGCCCGCAAAGCCTGCCGCCTCCACGCGGCGCGGGTGGATAACCAACCAGGAGCAGGCAAAACACAGGAAAGGATGGTCATACGAAATGTCAATCGACGCAACAAAGGTTTACTCCCTGGAATCTTATGACGGCGGAACAATCTCCGCAGCCGAAGCAGCAGAGGAAGGCATCAGAACTGACGGATTGAAACTTGCCACGATTGAAGCTTGCAAGGCTCAAATAGTAGAAGGAAATCTCGGTAATGCATATGGCGGCCCGATTGAAGTCTTAGAAGGAGTTTTTGAGTTCGACTTTGACACTGGAGAATATATACAACTCCCCGCCTGAATGAGAGCCTGGAGGGGCCAGGCCGAAACCTACCGGCATATGCCGGGATGGTCGCGGGAACCCGCCGCCAGAGGGGGAAAGATGGCGCCTCTTTTATATAAATTGTTCTTTGATAACCAAGCAGATAAATCAAGAACGAGGAGGAGTGACCATGAAAAGCATTGAGGAACGGCACCAGGAAGACCTTGCGCATGGCCGGATGGTTTGGGTTCGGTTCCCCGATAGGCCGATGTGCCGCCACCTGACCATGACAGAGTTCGAGGAGGCGAAGAAGGAATTCAACCGGAAGGCAATCGAAGTCCAAAAGGAAACCGGCGCCGACTGCGTGATATACGCAACCAAGACATACAATGAGGACGGCAGCATAAGAACTGCCGGACTGGACATCATCCCGCTTGATAGAGAGGAATACGACCGGCGTGTCCAGAGCCTGGGGAGTAAGGACGAGATGGTCTACACGGTTTATAAGAGATAGGAGGCGCACTATGACAAACGGAGCAGCAATCGGCTACATGATCAGGGCGGCGAAGAAAGCCGCCCTTGACGAAAAGACTATCCGGCTCCTCGAAGCATTGATGCTGGAGCAAATGGACTTTCACACCGAGGAAGAGGCCGAGCAGACATACCGAAGTTTTTATTGAGATGGACAAATACACTCGCGCCGACAGCCAGGAAACAAATCGACCGGCTCCAAGGCGGCAGTGAAAAACAGGGAGGATAGATAAGCATGGCAGAAATAATTAATTTTCCAGCAAAAACAAAGCAACCCAAGCTCCGGTATTTCATCACGATAGATGAGGATGAAACACCGGCATACGCAAGCAGAGAACTGGCTGCAGGAGTTATAGGAGTTATAATCACCGCCAGGACACCAGAGGAGGCGGAAACGCTCCGCAAAGAGGGAGCCGCAATAGCAAAGCAGGGCCAGCGGCATGCGGCCACAGGAGGAACCCCAAGATGATGAACAAGAGCGAGATAGAATACTGCGACTTCTCATGGAATCCGGTCACCGGGTGTCGGACAGGGTGCGAATACTGCTACGCCGCTAAACAGGCAAAGCGCTTCTCCGGGGATGTGAGAATAAACCGAGGTTCTGGTCAACTTCAGAGGGACGAGAATGGCCTCTACATCCTGGAGAAGCCCTTCAAAAATCAGAGCGGCAAAGTGATACCATGCCCGGTCGGATTTGTGCCGACACTTCACAGGTACCGGCTGGCCTCACCAAAGCAGAAAAAGAAAGCGGCAAACATCCTCACCTGCAGCCTGTCCGACCTGATGGCGCCATGGATACCCGAAAAGTGGATTATTGAGGTATTTGAGGCATGCGAGGCAGCACCATGGCACAATTACCTCTTCTTGACGAGATATCCGGAAAGGTATGAACAGATGAGCTCCGCCGGCCAACTCCCCCGCTCCAGAAACTTCTGGTACGGGACGACCGTCACCAGGAGCGCCGACCTCGACCGGATAGTATACCTCCCCCGGAAGCAGCATAACCAATTCATCAGCATAGAGCCGGTCATGGAGGCGATAGACATCGAAGACCTCACATTCATGGATTGGATTATCGTCGGAGCCGAGACCGGCAGCAGGAGAGGCAAGGTGAAGCCGAAGCGGGAATGGATAGAGGCAATCGTCCAGACGGCACGAGCCGCCGGAATCCCGGTGATGATGAAGCACAGCAAGGAGATGGAGGAAATCTGGGGCGAGGAATTAATTCAAGAGCTTCCTGCGGCATTAAGCCGGCCAGAGGACAAGCCAATCCCCCACTGCAGCGACTGCGAGCACCACAGGGCCACAGAGCGCCACTACGACAGCGTGAAGGCCACCATGATGATGAACCACACATGTGAGCATGGCAAGACCCCCCAGCGCGTCCCAGGACGATATGCGAGAACATCGCCGCCCTGGTGCCCGCTCCGGAGTGAATAATCAAACGAGGAGGCATGAAGGATGAAAAAGACCATTTATCAGTTAGCCTGCTTCCTGCAGGAAGAGAACGACACCTACGCCATATCCACGGAGGACTTCAAGGAGGACACGGAGTTGGCGCAGGAGGAAATCCTGAACCTGCTGACCGTGAAAATCGGAAAGAGCGCCGCAGAGGACAAGCTCAACATTTTCAAGACTGCGATGTACGACCAGGGCTATATCGACGGTCTCCGGGTGGGTGCCCAGCTGGCAAGAATGCTCGCTGGAGAGACCGATACCATCAAAATCACAGAGAAACACGACCCAACCACAAATCAGCTTCAAAGATAGGAGGATGAGAACATGAACACAGCAAGAATTTCCCCGACCTTTACCAAGGAGATGGAGCAGATACGAAGCATGAAGCCCCAGTTTTTCGACAGAGAGAGCCTCGGCTACCTTCCGCCGCTGGCCCGGCTGTTATTTTTAGGGCTTTACTGCAGGGTTGATAAAGAAGGGCGGCTACAGGACAAACCCAGAACGATTAAAAAGGCAATCCTGGGATACGATGATGTGACCGCCGGCCAGGTAGATGGTATGCTGCAGGAGCTTCACAATGCTGGTCTTATCATCCGGTACCAGGCAAAGGGCAGCAGCTTCATCCAGGTGGTGGATTTCGGCGCGGCAAGTAACCAATTTACTGATTGATAGAACTGTGGGATAATAAATTAAGTACCGAGCAGGCTTTCAAATAGGGCACCAAAAGGCTACCCAAAGGCTCCCGCGAATGAGACGCCCAAAGGACACAAACAGAGCACAATTAGGCCACCGCGAATCAAGGTGCTTTCACGATACCCCACGTTTATTTTGAAGAGGAAGAAGGTGCCAGACCATAAACAGACGTGCAGTTTATTTTTATACGCTCCCAGGCGAGACCGCGTGCGCCGGACTGGCCCTCGACGTACATGTTCACGGAGAGACGCTCCGATTTGACGATACCATCAGAGGCCACGAAATACCCGGCAAGGTCACAGCGGAAGACGAGAATGGATTCATTTTCACGTCCACAGGATACATGCCGGGCGAATGGCGGTTTGATGTGCTGACGATTGAGGAGTTCCGGCGGGAGCATTATAAGATGGTCGGGGGAGGAGAAATCCTGGCGGCCAAAATAAAAACGACGGACGACCTCCACGAATGGTATCGGAAGGAATTCGGATTTTAAGGCGGAGTTTGGGCTCCGCCTTTCACTCTTGAAGGAGAGAATATGATAAAAGCACCAGACTTGTATCATACAAGCACAGTGCAAGTAGCATAAAAGCACGTTGACAATTTCCCCCTTGAACCTTTTACCGGTCGCTCTCGGGTTGATTGAAAAAAACCAATTTTGTGATAATATCGGTGTAAAACACAGAGACGGAAGGGAGGGATAAGAATTGATAGCAACGATTTTTGGCATAATTATGCTGGTATCCATAGCCGCAGTATTATGGTGCGCCATAATGCTCATATTAAGGGTATTGGGAAAGAGTAAATTCAGACATACCGGCAAAATACTCACTGCGGCAATCGTCATAGGCATTGCTTCTTTCGTCATTATAGGAATTACATATGAACCCAAAACAGCAATTCATACGAACAGCGTAAAAAAAGAAGACCAAAAACCAACAACCCCAGCTACGGTATCGCTTGAACCTAAAATTGCAGAAAGCGAGAATGGCGCTGGAACCGAGACAAAAGTCGCAGGGGATGAATCGGCTAAAGATATCCCTAGTCAAAGCAAAGCTCCTGCACAAAGCAATGCACCTATAATCACGCCGGAGCAGCCAGAACCACCAGCAAAACCTGATTATGAGGCCATGTTGGAGGATTTAAAAACCAAAGTCCTATCCAACGTAAAAGAAGCAGTAAATGGCAAGTTTGATTCAGAAAAAAAGCCCGCCGTTATATTCGATCCTTTTTCAGGAATTGTGTCAATAGAGGCGCGAGCTGCAGATAATTTTACAAAATCGTGGATTAGAAAAGGGATAGCTTATGATATTGCGAATACATTGCAGGCAATATCACTCGACGAAAAAGGGTTTAACTATGTGTCTGACAGGAAAAGTGCTCCTGTTTATGGCATCGAAAAAGTGATTTTTGTAATCACATTTCCCATGATAGATGCATACGGAAAAGAATCGGAAGGCACTATTCCTGAATCAGTGACAGGATAAAAAGTAAATAGTCGAAATTCAGCGCATTTCCCCGTATAATAGAGATAAACGAGTTTAATCGGAGTGATTTAAACTCACCGACGGGGTGAATGCATGACCATGAAGAAGTTCATTATCGAGCAATCGAATGAGGAGCTTACACCGGTAACTGGATTGGCGCTCGTGGGCGCCTTGTTAAGAAAGACTTCATTGAAATTGCGATTGGATAAGTTCACTGTGCCCACTTGTTTGACACCAGATATAAGCCACGGAACTGTTGCTCTGAGCTACCTGGGCCTTCTCTGTCAGGGAAAGAATGACTTCGATGCGATTGAGCTGGCTCGTGGAGATGACTTTTTTCGATACGCCATGGGCGTCGACATCGTACCCTCCAGTCCCACGTTACGACAACGATTTGAAAAGGTTGTTGAGACGGATTTGAAATGGAACGACATCATTATGGAAGAATCTGCTCGTCTCATCAAAAAAGCAAAAGCTCCCCTGACACCTGTTCGGGTCGGCGCTACAGACTATCTGACGGTAGACGTAGATGTGACGCCATTGGATAATTCCGGTTCCAAAAAAGAGGGGGTGACGCGCACCTACAAAGGTCATGATGGCTTTGCGCCCATACTGGCCTACCTCGGTCAGGAAGGCTACTGCATAAACGTTGAGCTGCGTCCGGGCAAAGATCATAGCCAGAAAGGAACGCCCCAGTTCTTAACAAAGAGCATCAATTACGCACGCCAGTGCGGAGCTGAGAAGCTTCTGGTACGCATGGATTCCGGCTTTGACAGCGTCGATAACATACGTGTCCTCCGCGCAGAGAATGTTGACTACATAATCAAACGCAACCTTCGCCAAGAAACTCCCGAAATGTGGAGGGACATCGCCCTTAA
Organism: Heliomicrobium modesticaldum Ice1; assembly: GCF_000019165.1. GTDB lineage: Bacteria > Bacillota > Desulfitobacteriia > Heliobacteriales > Heliobacteriaceae > Heliomicrobium > Heliomicrobium modesticaldum. The sequence goes on along the minus strand of NC_010337.2, from coordinate 26,394 downwards.
AAATGGGCAGGCCCGAATTGTTCGGGAAGGAAAAGTGGAGTATATGGGCAGTGTAATGTGGAAGGTCGGCAATATGGAACAACGTGAACGGGTGGTTTTCCATGTCGTGGAACGAACCATCTTGTCCAATGGGCAGCAATTGCTGCTTCCAGAGTTAGAAGTGGCCACGTACTGGACGTCGTTACCCGTCTCGCCGGAAGAATTGATCCATTTGCAAAGAGATCACGGAACCAGCGAGCAATTCCATAGCGAGTTAAAAACGGACCTTGATTTGGAACGACTGCCTAGTGGAAAATTTAAGGTCAATGATCTGGTCTTTCATTTCGGTGCGCTTGCCTATAACCTGCTTCGCATCGTTGGTCAAATGAGCTTACACCATCCGGATTCTCCCCTAAAGAGAAAGGCCCATACGCAGCGCCGCCGGATACGCACGGTACTTCAAAATGTGATCACCATTGCGTCTCGATTGGTGAGACATGCCAGACAAGTGAAGCTCCGGCTCGGGGCGCATAGTCCCTGGTACGCAACGTTTAAGGATCTCTATCTTGCTTTTTCGTAAACGGCAAGAATTTCCTAAAAAATCAAATTCATTCGATGGGATAGACCTTTGGATGTAAAATGTGTCAAAGGTTAGCTTTGCTATACGCTTTTATGGATCTCGTTTCTTGACGGCACCACCTTCTTTGATAAGGCGACGTGTTCAAATGGCTATCTAAGGAAATTGGATTAAATTCTTGTAATACGAATTACTTTTTGTGGAAAATCATTGGGGTACTGCCAAGTCGACTCACGGATTCAGGATAATATAGTTAACTGCAAACAAGTTATAGGTCAATTGCGTTTCCTTTTTGTCTAATAAGTTGCTAACAAATATTTGATCGCCGTAATTTTGATCATCCCCAATTCTTTTAGTAAAATAAACCAGCTGATCTTTTTTGTCACAATACCCTAAAGGGTATTGTGAGGTATAGTCAAATTCAAAAACTTTTTTAATTTCCTTTGAAGGACAATCAAGCGTTAATATCTGGGTTGTGATTTTGTCACTGGTATTATCTGTATTATAATCAGAATACGTAATCGAAATATACTCTGCCGTTGGGGCGGATGAACTGTTCTTAATAGAAAAATAAAAGGGTAAAGCACCGATTATTGCTACAATTGCCGCAATATAAATGAAATTTGGCTTAACCAATATTATCCCCCTGTCTTGTTATTATAATTCATGCAGAACCCACGCATCTTTAATAAAAAAGTCTGCTAATCCCCTGTCTGAGGCGCTGTTGGAGAATTGTCATGAAAACGCGACAATTCCCACGGGAAAATGGATGTAATTAGATTAATTTCCAGAAAATTTTAAAGGATTCCCGTTACCTTTGTCGAAGTGAGTGGTTGCAAAGCAAAACACTGAACAAAGGGGGAATCCTCAGTGCAAAGCGTAGCACAGCCACTCGAAGAAGTCCAGAAAATTTTTTGTAGAACACCTGGTGGAAAAAAAGCGGGCCGACTAATTCAACATTTTACGCAGTACGCCTCAAAGGTATATGGCTTTTCGCAGATGGTCCGTCAAGCAAAGGATGGTCGCAAACAACCCCGTATCAAAGCCCCAGCCATTTTTACCGTCGCTTTTTTTGGCGCCTTTTTCTGTATGGAGAGTATGGAGCGGATGGACCGTTGGCGAAAAACCGGGGTATTCCGTCAATTGGTTCCCAAAAACATTCGATTGCCATCACATGATACGGTGCGACAAGCCTTGATGAAATGGGATCTAAGAGAGCAACGAAAGCAGCATAACTGTGTGATCCAGCGATATAAGGAGCAACGCGGCCCGCAGAAGGAAAGCATCAATGGTTGGCGAGTGACTGCCATCGATGGCGTGGAGTTATTCCACACCAAGGCCTATCGTTGTCCCGAATGCCTTACGCGCGAACACCGCGACAAAACCACCGACTATTATCATGCGGTCGTAGTCGCCCAACAGGTTGGCGGTAGCGCGAACCTGATTTATGACTGGGAAATGCGAAAACCTCAGGATGGGGTGGACAAGGATGAAGGAGAAACCACCGTCGCCCAACGATTGATCCGACGTATGGCCGAGACCTATGGAAAAATAACGGATGTATACACGTTAGACGCGCTGTTTGCCAAAGCACCCGTCATTCATGCCGCTCTGGATGCAGGCGCTCATGTAGTTGTTCGCATGAAAGAAGAACGTCGACGGATAATGAAAGAGGCAAATGCCTGCTTTGCGAACCGGCTTCCGGACTCCACTTGGGAAGAAAGAGATGGAAAAGGGAATACCGTTTACGTTCAAGCTTGGGACGAAGAGGGATTGGCACAATGGCCGCAAGTTCGCGTGCCCATGCGAATCGTAAAAATCATTCGTCATACCAACAAGACAGTCATCGAAGCAAACAAAGAAGTCTTTGTCACTGATGTGGTGGAGCGCTGGATAGCAACCACATGCTCATCCGAAAAAGCGGATACCCAGACGATCGCACAAATTGCCGCCGCTCGTTGGGATATTGAGAATATTGGATTTCGCAACCTTAAGACGTTCAACGCCTTGGACCACTGCTTCGTGCACGATTCGGTGGCGATCAAAGCGATGATCGGATTTCAAGTGCTGGCTTTTAATCTTAAGCGATTGTTTTCCTTTCACCACCTTCCTGCCTCTTCTCGTAATCGAGATGTGCCGCTTCGATATCTCATTGATGAGATGCGATCGAGTAGGAGGGGGTGATTAACCCCCGTCCTCTCACACCACCGTACGTACCGTTCGGTATACGGCGGTTCATGCTGGTTGACGATGAGATTGGTATGTTTCGACTAAACTGACTAAGCCCTGTTCCCGCCAGTAGGCGAGGCCAAGGGCTTTATTCATTTGCGGGGTCAAGGACAGACGCCAATATCCTTTTCGTGAGCCGCTGATGTTGCATGCCCATTCCTCCGGGATCCCCAACGCCACTAAGTTTCGTCTTCGTGTCTTCGGGCGCTTCCATTGCTTGAGCAGGCACATCCGCAGTCGTCGGCGAAGCCACTCATCCAACTCTTTAAGTACGCTTGGCGTGTCAATGAGTCGAAAGTAGCCCATCCAGCCTTTCAGGTATTGGTTGAGGGTGACCAGTCGGTCCTCCATCGCAATGCTTCGGTTCCGCCCAGTGAACTGGCGGATCTTCTCTTTCACCCGTTTCACCGTTTGGGGGGCGAGCCGAATCTTTGCTGCCTTATGCCACGTAAATGAAAACCCCAGAAACTTTCGGTTCCAGGGTCGGTCGACTGCGCTTTTCTCCCAGTTGACCTGCAGTTTTAACCGCCCCTCCAGAAACTTTGCCATACCCTCCATCACTCGTTGCCCTGCCCGTCGACTGCGGACGTAGACGTTACAGTCGTCGGCGTACCGGCAGAAGCGATGTCCCCGGCTTTCCAGTGCCTTATCCAAATCATCCAGGATGATGTTCGCCAGCAAAGGGCTGAGTGGACCTCCCTGGGGTGTTCCTTCCTCGCTCTTCACACGAATCCCGTTGAGCATGACCCCGGCCTTGAGGTATTCTCGGATCAACTTCAAGATTCGTTTGTCCTTCACCTTGCGCGCTACGCGCGCCATGAGAATGTCGTGATTGACGCGATCAAAGAACTGGGCCAGGTCCATGTCAACCACCCATCGGTAGCCGTCGGCGATGTATTCCTTCGCTTTCTTCACCGCTTGGTGCGCACTCTTTCCCGGACGAAATCCGTAGCTGTTCGTGGAAAAGTCAGGGTCGAAGATCGGCATCAGGATCTGGTTCAGGGCCTGTTGGATCAGTCGATCGACGACAGTGGGAATGCCCAGCTTCCGTGTTCCGCCTTGGGGTTTGGGAATTTCAACCCGCCGGACCGGTTGCGGTCGATAGGTCCCCTCCAACAATTCCTGTTTAATGCGCGACCATTCCTCTTTTAGGTACGGGCGCAGGGATTCTAGCCCCATACCGTCGATTCCGGCCGCGCCTTTGTTGGCCATGACTCGCTTATACGCTTCCGTCATGTTCCCTCGTTCGACGACTTTCTCCATCAGGTCATACGTCTCTTCGCGGGGTTGCTTCGCTTCTTGTGCCGGTAACGCGCTCGGCACTCCACCGGTCCCCTGCGGATTCACCGCTTCCTCCCGTTGGCAGTTCCCTTTCGGGATATTCGGCTGTCTCTGCGCGTCACGCGAACGCATCGTCGCTTCCCCTTCCATCATGTTCGGTCCTTCATCTGGCCGGACGTCGGGCCAGCCTACTATGACCTCTGCTGACTCCTGCCGGTTCAGCCACGCCTTTCGGCGTGGTTTCCCAAGTTACTTGGTCCCCCGGCAGGCCTCCCCGGGTAAGAACGTTGCCTTTCCCTCCATCTACCCGCCCCATTTACTCTCGGCAGCCTTCGGTGACAAGGACTTCGCTTTGTTCGGCAAGCTCATCCAACTGCCGCTAGCCTCACCTGGGGTTCGTGGTCCTCGGGCCGGAGGTTTGCCGCTGGCTTCCTTCAGATTCCGCCTCGCGGCGGACACCCTTGCCTTAAGCTAACGCCTACTGCCACCTTCGGCGTTCGGGACTTCCACCCTAGAGACAACGCCCATGCCGGGCGCACCGAAGCGACGAGGTGGGTATCTTTACATCTATATTGTTTGGTCTGGGAGTGGGGCTTATCTACTGCCTAGCTGACCAAGGGTGAAAGGGTGGGATTGCCTATCGAAGCACTGGTATAAACAAGGTGTTTTTTTCCATAAACTTGCGTAGGACAAATGCAACTATCGACTGGATAATTTAAACATTTAAAGAGAGAACTGGTAACGCCCTTAAATCGGTTAACCGTAAGAGGTCGCTCATTTGCTTGGTGCTATTTCGATTGCGTAGGTTCTGGAGTCTGTCTAAAAACCCCCTCAAGAGAGGGCAAAAAGCAAGACGTTTTTATATGGAAATCGGTGGAATTTAAAGGGAGTTTGACTCTTCGCGTCGAAGGATATAGGTACAAAGACTGTTTATAGCGAGGCGATGTACCTTGTTTCGATTCGATGTGGATCCCCAAGTTAGCTTTTACGACTTTGCAGCCCTCTGGGACCAACTTGTGCCTGCCGATTCCGTCTTTCGCCTGTTTCGTGAATTGGCGCCCCTATTAATACAACCGGAGGATTTTACAGGTCTCTATTGCCTTGACAACGGACGTCCCAGTCATGCGGCCCGGCAGATGACGATGGCCTGCATGTTACAGGAAATGCTGGGCGAAACAGACCGGGGGATGGAAGCACAGACACGTGTGAACATCGAGGTCAAGTTTGCGTTAGGAATGGCCCTCGATGAACCGGGCATTGATCACGCCAATTTTGGCGTCCACCGGCAACGGCTCATCCAAAAGGAACTTGATAAGGTCTATCTCGATCGCTTTATCCGGTTGATGTACTACCTGGGCGTTTTGACAGGGAAAGAACCTTGGATAACGGACACGACCCATGTCATAGCTCCCATCAGTGCCCCCACGACCATCGAACCGATCCGCCAAGCCATGCGCCTGTTGGTGCGTCTTTTGGCGAAGCAATACAGTGTTCCATGGCATGCAATCCCCCATGCCCCTCGGGCGGTACGTTACCTGGAAACAGTGACGGAAGTGAAAGAGCATAACCTGGACGATAAGGCCAAAATGGAACGGCTTGTTGAAGTGGTCAGCGAGGCTGACGAACTGCTGGCCTACGTGGAGTCATCGGAGGCTTCGTGGAAGAAGAAGCCCGATGTCATTCATTACGCCCTTTTGCTTTGCCGTATCCTCCGTGAACGAATCATTCGGAAAGATGATGGAACTCTTGAGATAGCCCCCGGCGGTTCTGTCAAAGATATGATAGTTTCGGCTGTAGACAGCGAAGCCCGTTTCGGTTGTAAGGGCAAGACGAAATGGCGCGGGTATAAGATGGCCATCGTTGAAGTCGGAAATTCCGGATTTATCGCCGCCGCCGAGGCCATGAAAGCCAACGACTATGACGGCTCCAGTCTGGTGCCGTTAGCGGATCAGCTTCCCACCGATTGTGTAGAAAACCCGACGATCATTGGAGATACCCACTATGGTGCGGGCGATGACCGTGTCACCCTCAAGGAAAAAGGCATTGACGTAGTGGCGCCACTTTCACCAAAGACAAAATGTGATATCCTCGCGGGCGAGGGATTTCAAGTTTCCGAAGACCAAACACAACTGATCTGCCCGAGAGGAAAAGTCATCACCACCTATTCGGAAGTGGCAGATGGGAAGAACTTCGTGCTTCGCGCCAAGGACCATGATTGCAAGCACTGCCCTCGTTACACGACCTGTTTTAAAGAAAAGAAACATCGGCGCACGATTTTTATTCACAACGCCTATGGTGTCATGCTCGAGGCGGCAAAGCACTCCCAAACGAAAATCTATAAGGAACAGATGCGTCTTCGCAGCCGCATCGAAGCCAAGCAAAATGAACTGGTCAACCGTTACGGACTGCGCCGGGTTCGCCGTATCGGAAAACGAAATCTGGCTTATGCCGCCCGGCTCAGCGCGTTAGCGGCGAACTTTCAAAAACTCAACCGTCTACGAAATGATAAGAATGCAACCATGGTGTTGGAGGTGAGCGCCTTACGCGGTGTTGCTTTCAAAAAAGCCGCATAAGGTGCAAGGGGGGAGATCTGCCCTTTTTGAGGAAAATCCTCAAAAAGGGCTGGTGAGACCGATAAAAAGACTCTAGTTTTTTGCTGTTTGTATTAAAAAATCATGCTTTTGCAAGGGCTGGCTAGGAATTTGCTTATTTTCTAGACGGCCTCTATGAGAACTCTAGCGAATTATTACGGAGAATTAGGGCAAAAAAGCTGGTTCCTTCATTAACGAAAGCCCTTCGCCGGCGCAATCGGCGAGGGGCTTTCCTCTAATTTCCACAGAAGCCAGAATTGGGACCCCGGTTCTATTCCTCTTTCTCCTTGCAGGGACTACAGTTATCTTAAATAAACATTTTGCAGGTGATGGCATGCGGATCGTATCGGTGAGCAATCTCAAGTCAGGAGATGTCCTGGCCAAAAACATATATGCCAGTGATAGACGAGTTCTGCTCAGCCAAGGGGTTGCCCTGACGAGCGGGTATATCGCCCGCATGGTGAACCTAGGGGTTTCCAAAGTCTATATTCAAGACAAACGCCTAGAAGACGTGACCATCGACGAGCCATTGACAGAGAAAACGCGAAACGCCGCAATCCAGATCATCGAAGACATCACTGACACGATCCCCGTCAAAAAGGACGGCCTGCTGACACTCAACGACGATGAACTGAACCGGATCAGCAACAAATTCAATTCAGGACGCTTTATCGGGGTGGTCAAAGATATCATCAGCGAGTTGATCGGCAAAATGGACATCATGGTCCACCTGGCAGACGACAAGGTAGCCTTCAAAGAGTATGACATGACAAAGGACCTGACTCTCTTTATCAAGGAGGTCATCGACTGAAGCCATGAGCAAGACAACAGCCCCATCGCCTCCTACAGGAGGGGATGGGGCTTGCTTTTTGCCGCAGATGGCTCACGGAAAATGGCGCAGCCTGTTCAATCAGCTCTGTAGCGTCGATGAGAGGGGTAACGGTTAGGGGCAGTTGCAGAAGGGGTTAGCGGCATTCACCGTCAGCACCTCTTCACGACCGACAACGATGCAGGCCTTGACGATCGCTTGCAGTTCCAAACCAACAACCAGCGCTTCCCCTACCACTGGCAACAGTTGGACCGGTTGAGAGACCACCGCTTCCAAGGCAATGTCATGCTTCTGAACAATGTCGCCCGGTTGGGCGCCAGGGCACTCGACAATTCCTTCAAAGGGGATCTCGATAAGGGGAATCGTGATCGGCAATACCACCCCGAGGATCGTGATCGTCACCGATACGGGAACGACACCCATGTTGACGACTTTTCCCGGCAGCACCGTGGTCGTCCGGATTTCCGGATTGCCCGTCGGGACGACTGTCACGTTCACGATATCGGCAAGGGCCGGCACTGTCGGCAGGGGAATTATTACGTCACCTGTTTCTTGCACACATTGCTGACAAAGCACCCGGAGCGACTTCAGGTTTTGCGGAAAAAAGGTCGCTTGTTGAATCTGGTTCACAAATGCCATTTGCGCATCCTCCTCTTGATTGTCTCTTTTCAGGATGTAGGTGAGATGTATCATCTCACCTATTTAAACGATATGGAAAAAAGCGCCAGTTCGATATTGTTTCCTCTGCTTTTTCATCTTTTTCCCAACAAAAAAAGGCCCGGCAACAGCCAAGCCCTTTTTCCTCGACACAATGTGGTCATATTAACAAAAGGTTTCCGCCGCGTTGACCTTCAATATCCGCTCCGAAGCAACAACGAGGCAAAGATGCAACGCCACCTTCAGGATGAGGTGCAGCGTTAAGACGCCTTCCGTAAGTATCTGTACCGGATTGATGCTGAACCCTTCAATTTGCACGTCATGTTTCTGCACGATATCCCCAGGGCTGGCGCCTGGGCAATCAATCACGCCTTGAAAGGGGATCTCCAGAAGTTGAATGGCGACGATGTTGTCGACGAGTAGGCGAACCGGCACGACACCTTGGTTGATCACCTTGTTCGGCAATACAGTGACCGCCCGCAACTGCGGCGGGCCGACCCATTCCAACCGCACCATTTGGTTGAGCTTTCCCGTCTGCACATCGAGGGTGACACCCGCCGGTGCCGGTACCATCAGATCGCCGATCTCTTGCACGAACTTTTGGCAGATCACCTTGGGCACCTTGATCCGCTGGTCAAAAAACCGGTCGTCAATAAAGTCAAAGGAATGGGACACTGTGATCGGACTCCTCTCCACAGGTAATCTTCATTCTGCTTCAATATATGGGAGAGGCATCCCTGAGGTTCCTCTGCATCTGCTCTTAATCATGCCATTGGCCACAGTCCGGATCGCTTTCCTGATGAACAGGGATGGTGATGACTTCTTCTCTGGCGATGACCATCTTCACATCCAATATGGCTTTGAGGATCAAGTTCACCACATTGCCCGCTGTCCCTGTCGTCGAATTGGCCGGTACAGCAAAGACGCTCAGGGCGCTGATACAAACCTTTTCCTGAATGTCATCGTCCGGCTGGATGCCTTTGCATTCTAGAACCGTCTGAACAGGAATGCATATTTTTTTCTCAAAGCCTTTTCTCACATCAGGACATGGTGCCGGATCATTGTCCTTCACAATCAGTTTGACACAGATAATCCCTTCGTTGATGACCATATTGTTGATGATCTTCGGTTGCAGTTGAGGCTCTCCAAAGGGCTCAAGCTCGACAGATGCGGTCAATTGGCCTGTATGGGGATCCAGCCCCACACCCACTGGCGCCGGGATGGTCAGGTCGGCCACCTTTTTGACTTCTTTTTCCGCAACGACAACCATCGCCTTGATTCGCTTGCTTTTCGGCCTCGGTTGTGGTGGGCAAGGGTGGGGCGGGCAGTATTGGGACGGGTAGGACTCGGGATAATATGGATTCCCATGATGCGGGTAGGCAAGCTGGGGATGAGCCTGCTCCATCGATGGTGGCTGTCGAAGGGCATGCGAAGGGGCACAGACGCCCTTGTCCGCCGGCGACCCATCGCTGCTGACGGCGGTGCAGATTTTTTTGGGCGACTTGGCATAGTAGACGTTCTTATGCACCCATCATTCCTCCTTTCGCTTTTGACGACGACGGAAACTCCTCACTCGAGGGCTTATCTCATCGTTTTTCCACTTACAACCACTATATCGTTCCTTATCTGCGGCGGTGACTCGGTCAACAGCCCCGATTCCAGCGCATCGAGGGAGATCATGAGAAACTGCCGCTGTAATCCTCCTGTCACGGTAATGACCAATGCGGCGATGAATATTCCGCTCGAAAAAGCATTTGCACAATGCCATTGTGCCAAGCGGTACCACGAAAATACACCTTTACCATGAGGGGCAACAGCGTTCCCATCGGCACAAGACAATCGCCATCATCGGCTCGGCCATGGAAGCAAGGCGGAGCCTGTTTGCACCGTGATCCACCAAAGGATCAAAAACTGCACCGCCTGGGAACTTAAAATCGAAATCGCCTGACCGGCGTACATGGTGAAAAAGGCTTTTTCCAATCTCTCGCCCTATCCACTTAGGCCTTCCCTTCCAGACAATCAACGATCACTTTCGCGCAATCGCGCGCCCCGTTTTCAGAGGCCATATGGGTTGCCAGCATCTTTGCGCTTGCAACGACATGATCGTTGTGGACAAAACGAATGGCCTCGGCCAGGTTGTCGGCGGTCAGTTTTTTGACGGGAATCGGCTTGGCGCCTACACCCAGATCATGGGCGCGATGGGCCCAGGCAAACTGATCGTTTGCAAAGGGAACAATGATGCTCGGCACGCCGGCTTTGAATCCGGCTACCGTTGTCCCGGCGCCGCCGTGATGACAAACGGCCGACACCCGTTCAAACAACCAGGAGTGGGGGATGCTGTCCACCGCGAATACATGGTCCGGCAGATCCCGCCATTCGCCCATGCCACAGAGGATGCCGCGCCTGCCGCTTTTCGCGAGCGCTTCGATGACCCGTGTGGACATGGCGTCTTTCTCATCTGTATCAAAGACACTGCCGAAGCCGATGTACACCGGCTTTTCTCCGGCCTGCAAAAAACGTATCAATGCCTCGGAAGGCTGATAGTCTGTGGGCTCCTCGACGAACCAATAGCCGCTTTGGTGAATGTGTGAATTCCAGTCGCCGGGTCGGGGGAAGACATAATTGGCTCTTCGCTGTTTTGTGTGGGTGAACATTTGTTTGCTGAAATTGTATCAAGTGTTCGCCGGTGCTACGGAAATATCAAGCCCACCCGCAACCAGGTATATAATGGAGATAAAGTTGCGTACTGAGCGGTACCCGCGCGCTTTACGTTTGACTGCTTGAATCAAGCTATTGATTCCTTCTTGTAATCCGTTTGTGATGTTAGAGACAAACCAGCGCAGGATGCCCTTCTCATGTCGTTTCATGGTCTCTATCAAGCCCCCTAATTGAATTTGAGCAAAGACCCCCTAGTGGGCTACAATGAGAACACATGGAGGGGTCAAGAATATGAGACGAAATCGATACCCAAAAGAACTGAAGGAACAGCTGATCCAAGAAGCCATGGAAGCGGGAAATGCAACACAAGTGGCCCGCCGACATGGGATCGATCCGAAACGGCTGTATTACTGGATTCGAGAATCACAGCACAAGGGCTTCCAAGAAGCACCGGCGGAGGCAAAACAAATTGCTCCGTATGTGCCGTCCGCACAAGAATTTAAGCGATTGGAATCCGAAAACATAGCACTGAAAAAGCTACTCGGCGAAAAGACATTAGAAATCCAAATATTGCAAGATTTAATAAAAAAGAAGAACCCGAGCTATCGGAAAAATTAAAAGTTGCCGATGAATGGGTAGCTCGGGAGGAAGCCAGCACTGCCTTTATCTTGCGTGTCTAATAAAAAGGTGTAAATAATAAGTTGGATACTTCCCGTTATAAATGGGGCGCCTACAGTCACTTGGGAACCGTGGGCGCCCCATATTTTTCTGAAACCTATTTGAGGCGGTAATTAATTCCTAACGACTTTTGCGTTCCTAACAATCGTATTCGTATATTCATCAAATACTTTGTCTAAGACGTCGATAGGGCTAGATGGATCAACTTTCTTTTCTTCGTATAATTTAGCCTTTAGACGACCGATAGACATACCAATTTGATACTCACTAGGGGCAACCTTTTCAAAGTATTCCCGTGGGGTAAGCTCTAAACCAGCCAGATAGGCTTCTGCTTCGGCTTTACTAGGAGAAGGCTCAATTGTTTCAAAAGCCTTTGCAGACTCCAAGGCGAATTGCTTGGCCTCATCTAGAGAAACATCAAGTTTTTGTTTCTTTGATTCAGCATAAAGCGCTTTGTTTTTAATTACTTCTTTCCACACTGTCTCGTCGTCTACAGCATCGGAACTCCCGGCAAGCTTTTTATCAAGTTGAAGCAATATTTTTTGTTTTTCGAAATCAAATTTTGTGACAGGAATATCGTTGACTTTACCAATCTCCCTGAATCCGTGACAGCGCTAAGTAGTAAATAGTCGAAATTCAGCGCATTTACCCGTATAATAGAGATAAACGAGTTTAATCGGAGTGATTTAAACTCACCGACGGGGTGAATGCATGACCATGAAGAAGTTCATTATCGAGCAATCGAATGAGGAGCTTACACCGGTAACTGGATTGGCGCTCGTGGGCGCCTTGTTAAGAAAGACTTCGTTGAAATTGCGATTGGATAAGTCCACTGTGCCCACTTGTTTGACACCAGATATAAGCCACGGAACTGTTGCTCTGAGCTACCTGGGCCTTCTCTGTCAGGGAAAGAATGACTTCGATGCGATTGAGCTGGCTCGTGGAGATGACTTTTTTCGATACGCCATGGGCGTCGACATCGTACCCTCCAGTCCCACGTTACGACAACGATTTGAAAAGGTTGTTGAGACGGATTTGAAATGGAACGACATCATTATGGAAGAATCTGCTCGTCTCATCAAAAAAGCAAAAGCTCCCCTGACACCTGTTCGGGTCGGCGCTACGGACTATCTGACGGTAGACGTAGATGTGACGCCATTGGATAATTCCGGTTCCAAAAAAGAGGGGGTGACGCGCACCTACAAAGGTCATGATGGCTTTGCGCCCATACTAGCCTACCTCGGTCAGGAAGGCTACTGCATAAACGTTGAGCTGCGTCCGGGCAAAGATCATAGCCAGAAAGGAACGCCCCAGTTCTTAACAAAGAGCATCAATTACGCACGCCAGTGCGGAGCTGAGAAGCTTCTGGTACGCATGGATTCCGGCTTTGACAGCGTCGATAACATACGTGTCCTCCGCGCAGAGAATGTTGACTACATAATCAAACGCAACCTTCGCCAAGAAACTCCCGAAATGTGGAGGGACATCGCCCTTAAAAATGGGCAGGCCCGAATTGTTCGGGAAGGAAAAGTGGAGTATATGGGCAGTGTAATGTGGAAGGTCGGCAATATGGAACAACGTGAACGGGTGGTTTTCCATGTCGTGGAACGAACCATCTTGTCCAATGGGCAGCAATTGCTGCTTCCAGAGTTAGAAGTGGCCACGTACTGGACGTCGTTACCCGTCTCGCCGGAAGAATTGATCCATTTGCAAAGAGATCACGGAACCAGCGAGCAATTCCATAGCGAGTTAAAAACGGACCTTGATTTGGAACGACTGCCTAGTGGAAAATTTAAGGTCAATGATCTGGTCTTTCATTTCGGTGCGCTTGCCTATAACCTGCTTCGCATCGTTGGTCAAATGAGCTTACACCATCCGGATTCTCCCCTAAAGAGAAAGGCCCATACGCAGCGCCGCCGGATACGCACGGTACTTCAAAATGTGATCACCATTGCGTCTCGATTGGTGAGACATGCCAGACAAGTGAAGCTCCGGCTCGGGGCGCATAGTCCCTGGTACGCAACGTTTAAGGATCTCTATCTTGCTTTTTCGTAAACGGCAAGAATTTCCTAAAAAATCAAATTCATTCGATGGGATAGACCTTTGGATGTAAAATGTGTCAAAGGTTAGCTTTGCTATACGCTTTTATGGATCTCGTTTCTTGACGGCACCACCTTCTTTGATAAGGCGACGTGTTCAAATGGCTATCTAAGGAAATTGGATTAAATTCTTGTAATACGAATTACTTTTTGTGGAAAATCATTGGGGTACTGCTAAGTCGACTCACGGATTCAGGTCGAAGCCATTGTGTGGAAAAACAAGAGCAGTATAGACTTCGAGAAAATAGCGGATAAATACTGGATATCTCCGGCATTAGAAAAATAGAAATCGTTTGAGGAACGGACATTGCCGTCAGAGAAGAAACTGCGTAGGACGATCAATAGCCGTGGCAGCAAAATGGCAACAAAAATATTCCTAAACCAAAAAAATACTGATAAAATTAATAATACAGGCAATAGAAATAACTGAAATCAAGGGGAAAAACCTCAAGACAAATTCGAGTGATAGAATGGGAGTAAGGGGAAAACCATCACAACCATTGCGTGTGAGCTTTAGACATACACGGTAACGAAGAGGTGGTTATGTTTTTTCGCTTGATTGCGGAAATCGTAGCCACCTTTTTTCTTCCCGCTTTAATCCCTGTCGAAAGAATTAGGCGCGCATTGGTGAGATGTATCCGTCAAAGCGGTGAATAATAAAAGCGCAGACTCGGTGACAACGCCAAGCCTTTACTGTCTACGCTCCGATCGATTGACAATCCCCTTTCCATTTGGTACATAATATATAGCGTTTAGCACTCAGGTGTCGAGAGTGCTAAACGCTTTCGTCCGAAGACATACGAGACCAATTGGAGGGGGGATCTTCAATGACCGTGAAACAGTTTCAAGCGGAATCGAAACGACTGCTCGATCTGATGGTCAACTCCATCTACACACATAAGGAGATTTTCCTCAGAGAACTCATCTCCAACGCCAGCGACGCCATCGATAAGATCTACTACAAAGCCTTGACAGATGAATCGCTCCACTTCAACAAAGAGGATTACTTCATACGCGTCGAAGTAGACAAGCCCAACCGGCTCTTGAAGATCATCGACACCGGCATCGGCATGACCTCGACCGAGATGGAAGAGAACCTGGGCGTTATCGCTAAGAGCGGTTCCTTCGCCTTCAAGAAGGAAAACGAACTGAAAGACGGCTTCGACATCATCGGTCAGTTCGGCGTCGGTTTCTACTCTGCCTTCATGGTTGCTGATGTGGTCACCGTCATCAGCCGAGCCCTGGGCAGCGACAGAGCTTACAAGTGGGAATCAAAAGGTGCCGAAGGCTACACCATCGAGCCCTGGACGAAAGCTACCGTCGGCACCGAGGTCATCCTCAAAATCAAGGCGAACACCGACGATGAGAATTACGATGAATTTCTGGAAGAATATCGCATCAAGTCGATCATCAAGAAGTACTCTGACTTCATCCGCTATCCCATCAAGATGGACGTAACCAAGTCGCGCCTCAAAGCGGGCAGCGACAAGGAGTACGAACAGTATACAGAAGAGCAGACCCTTAACAGCATGGTGCCCATCTGGAAGAAGAACAAGAATGAGCTGACCAAGGAAGACTACGAAAATTTTTACGCCGAAAAACACTTCGGTTTCGACAAGCCCATCCGCTACATCCATATCAACGCCGAAGGCACCATCAGCTACAAGGCCGTCCTCTTCATCCCTGAGAAGATGCCCTTTGACTTCTATACCAAAGACTACGAAAAGGGCTTGGAGCTCTACGCCAACGGCGTGCTGATCATGAACAAGTGCGCCGACCTGCTGCCCGACTACTTCAGCTTCGTCAAAGGCATGGTCGACTCGGAAGACCTGTCGCTGAACATCTCTCGCGAACTGCTGCAGCATGACCGACAACTGAAGCTGATCGCCAAGAACATCAAGGCCAAGATCAAGAGCGAACTGGAAGACCTCCTGCAAAACGACCGCGACCAGTACGTCGAATTTTTCAAATCCTTCGGCAAGCAACTGAAATACGGCCTCTACAGCGACTTCGGCGCCCACAAGGATGTGCTCCAAGATCTGCTGCTCTTCTATTCCTCAAAAGAGAAGAAGCTGGTCACCCTCTCCGAGTATGTCTCCCGCATGCCCGAAAAGCAGAAGTATATCTACTACGCCGCCGGCGACTCCATCGAGCGCATCGACAAACTGCCCCAGACCGAACTGGTCGCCGACAAAGGCTATGAGATCCTTTACTTCACCGACGATGTAGACGAGTTTGCTATCCGCATGCTGCGGACCTATAAAGAAAAAGAATTTAAGTCTGTTTCGAGCAGCGATCTGGGCATTGAGGCGGAAGAAAATAAGGAAGCTTCCGAAGCGGACAAGCAGGAAAATCAAGCACTTTTCGCCGAGATGAAAACCCTCCTGGCGGATAAAGTCAAAGCGGTCAAGGCGTCGAAGCGACTGAAGCAACATCCTGTCTGCCTCTCCAATGAGGGCGACCTGACCATCGAGATGGAGAAGATTCTCAAGACCATGCCGAACAACCCGGACATCAAGGCGGACAAGGTGTTGGAGATCAACGTCAACCATGCCGTCTTCCAGGCTTTGAAAGCGGCGCGGCAAGAAGATCCAGAGAAGTTCAAGCTCTATACCGACCTGCTGTACAACCAGGCATTGTTGATCGAAGGATTGCCTGTCGAAGACCCCGTTGCCTTTTCCAACAACATCTGCAAAATCATGGCCTAAAGAAAAGCGCCGCTTTCAAGAGCAATCGCCTTGAAGGCGGCGTTTTTTTCTCAATCAGAGAGCAGGCGCGGACGATAAGAAAAGTAAAGGATTGGCAATGAAGAAAAGTTTTTGCCAGGGAGAAGAGTGAGGGAGGTCATCGATGCGCAGCGCTAGCCAGACCTTGGGGCAGACTTGTTTTGTCTGCACAAAGATTACGCAAAGCTTTTCAGATTGATTTCAGTTTCTGCTGGTACAGTATAGACATCGGCAGAAACAACAAATAATCTGGGAGGTTTCAAGATGAGCTCCATCACAAATCAGACGACGGTAGACCCTATACATGCAAAAGCCAAAGCGGACGGTTCCGCTGTCAGCAAAGTAAAAGGCATCATCTCCGTCACCTTGGCGCTGCTTGGACTGGTCGTCGCCGTCACCGGCCTGGGCCTCTTCATCGCGCCCCATGGCCCGTCAGCAGCCAAAGGTTGGACATTCCTCGGGATGACCGTTTCGACCATGAGAGGCCGTCTAGAAAATAAGCAAATTCCTAGCCAGCCCTTGCAAAAGCATGATTTTTTAATACAAACAGCAAAAAACCAGAGTCTTTTTATCGGTCTCAGCAGCCCTTTTTGAGGATTTTCCTCAAAAAGGGCAGATCTCCCCCTTGCACCTTATGCGGCTTTTTTGAAAGCAACACCGCGTAAGGCGCTCACCTCCAACACCATGGTTGCATTCTTATCATTTCGTAGACGGTTGAGTTTTTGAAAGTTCGCCGCTAACGCGCTGAGCCGGGCGGCATAAGCCAGATTTCGTTTTCCGATACGGCGAACCCGGCGCAGTCCGTAACGGTTGACCAGTTCATTTTGCTTGGCTTCGATGCGGCTGCGAAGACGCATCTGTTCCTTATAGATTTTCGTTTGGGAGTGCTTTGCCGCCTCGAGCATGACACCATAGGCGTTGTGAATAAAAATCGTGCGCCGATGTTTCTTTTCTTTAAAACAGGTCGTGTAACGAGGGCAGTGCTTGCAATCATGGTCCTTGGCGCGAAGCACGAAGTTCTTCCCATCTGCCACTTCCGAATAGGTGGTGATGACTTTTCCTCTCGGGCAGATCAGTTGTGTTTGGTCTTCGGAAACTTGAAATCCCTCGCCCGCGAGGATATCACATTTTGTCTTTGGTGAAAGTGGCGCCACTACGTCAATGCCTTTTTCCTTGAGGGTGACACGGTCATCGCCCGCACCATAGTGGGTATCTCCAATGATCGTCGGGTTTTCTACACAATCGGTGGGAAGCTGATCCGCTAACGGCACCAGACTGGAGCCGTCATAGTCGTTGGCTTTCATGGCCTCGGCGGCGGCGATAAATCCGGAATTTCCGACTTCGACGATGGCCATCTTATACCCGCGCCATTTCGTCTTGCCCTTACAACCGAAACGGGCTTCGCTGTCTACAGCCGAAACTATCATATCTTTGACAGAACCGCCGGGGGCTATCTCAAGAGTTCCATCATCTTTCCGAATGATTCGTTCACGGAGGATACGGCAAAGCAAAAGGGCGTAATGAATGACATCGGGCTTCTTCTTCCACGAAGCCTCCGATGACTCCACGTAGGCCAGCAGTTCGTCAGCCTCGCTGACCACTTCAACAAGCCGTTCCATTTTGGCCTTATCGTCCAGGTTATGCTCTTTCACTTCCGTCACTGTTTCCAGGTAACGTACCGCCCGAGGGGCATGGGGGATTGCATGCCATGGAACACTGTATTGCTTCGCCAAAAGACGCACCAACAGGCGCATGGCTTGGCGGATCAGTTCGATGGTCGTGGGGGCACTGATGGGAGCTATGACATGGGTCGTGTCCGTTATCCAAGGTTCTTTCCCTGTCAAAACGCCCAGGTAGTACATCAACCGGATAAAGCGATCGAGATAGACCTTATCAAGTTCCTTTTGGATGAGCCGTTGCCGGTGGACGCCAAAATTGGCGTGATCAATGCCCGGTTCATCGAGGGCCATTCCTAACGCAAACTTGACCTCGATGTTCACACGTGTCTGTGCTTCCATCCCCCGGTCTGTTTCGCCCAGCATTTCCTGTAACATGCAGGCCATCGTCATCTGCCGGGCCGCATGACTGGGACGTCCGTTGTCAAGGCAATAGAGACCTGTAAAATCCTCCGGTTGTATTAATAGGGGCGCCAATTCACGAAACAGGCGAAAGACGGAATCGGCAGGCACAAGTTGGTCCCAGAGGGCTGCAAAGTCGTAAAAGCTAACTTGGGGATCCACATCGAATCGAAACAAGGTACATCGCCTCGCTATAAACAGTCTTTGTACCTATATCCTTCGACGCGAAGAGTCAAATTCCCTTTAAATTCCACCGATTTCCATATAAAAACGTCTTGCTTTTTGCCCTCTCTTGAGGGGGGTTTTTAGACAGACTCCATGAAGGACCTGCACATCTGGCTGGGTTTTGGGATGGTCGCCTTCGTCTTGGGTCACTTTGTACTGAATCTGAAGCTCTTGAAGGCAGAACTGAAGCAGCTTTTTCGATAATGAGACAAGTGAGAGAGAACCGTCAGCGCTGGGCTGGCGGTTTTCCTTTTTGGGTCTGGCCTGTACCTTTCTTGCACATCGACGAACCGCTGAAGATATCAATTTCATTAAAGGCATGGTTTCGAAACTGAACGAGGGTCAACAGAAGCATCAGATTATCCTCGATGCTCTTTGCCGTCGGTCGATTGAACAGGAAGAGACTTTACGTCGGGTTAAGTGACGTGACTCGTCACCCGAAACGCTTTTGCAGAGGTTCGGGAATCACATTATTACCCTGATGAATTGGTTGCTTTCATGGAAAAGATCGCCTAAGCTGGCTTTTTAAGCCTTCCAGTTGCAGTATTCCCCTCATCCCCCTCCGAAACCCCGGTGTCCCCCCATTCGACGGGTGCGGCACATGGCGGTGAGGGACCCCCATCTTCGCCAGCGTCTCCGCTGCATGTCCGCCGATGGCGATCACGAGCAGATCCTCCGCCCCGGGCGCTACAGTCAGCAGTTTCCCCAAAAAGGTTGCCCCCACCGCCAGTTCTTTCTTTGTGGGCGTGCGGTTGCTGAGCAGTCCCTTTTTCGCGTTATACGGGTGAAAGGGGAAGATGTTCCACAGGATCACCTCAAAAGGAGAGAGGCCGTTATGTAGAATCTCCTTCCATACCACCGTTGCCGTCGGTTCGGCGAAGCCCGATGCACGCTGGGCCGGCTTCAAGTGGGGGGAGGCGGGGCTGCTTGTCCGTCCGGCCATGTGACCGCCGAGGATCATAGCCGGCGATATATCGGTGTGGTTTCCCAGCAGCATCCGCTCCGATGTGAGGGCCACGCCGGAGAAATGGCCGCCCTGATAGCCCGCTGCTTCGGCGACAAAGAGAAACTTCGCCTCTTTGCGGAGCCGGAGGTATTGTTTCAGGTGCACCCTGCGGATCTCCGGTGCGTCAGGGCTGATATCGGTATCGGGATGATAATCCCGCCAGGGATTGAAGACTTGGGGTGACGCGAAGGCGGTCAGTTCCCCTACAAAGTCCTCGATGCTCTGGTGATGTAGACGATCATTTCCGTGATGATGTAGGCGGTTATGCTGACGGTCATTCACTGGGCGATCATTGATTTCAACCATCGGGAATCCTCCTTTTGTGACGATTATAGCGGTCGCATGCCACCCTTTCCAATAACAAATCGTGGAGAAAAGCAGGGGTTGCGCCTGAGCCCGAGAGGTCGTCAGGTCAACCCCTGCTTTGTCGATCCGTTTTTTTGAATGAAAGACGCGCGGTTTCTGATACGATATAATAGATATCGTCGAAGAAAGCAACGACTCAGCCAGTCTTCGGAGGTGAGTTCGTGAAAGAAATCGTGATTTCCGGGTTGCGCATCTTTTTCTCCGGTTCGATTGCGGTCACGACCTTTCTGGTGACCTATCTGTTGGGTGGAATTGAAATCGTACCGGCACTGGTCCTCGGCGGTGTGGCCTATTTCGTGACTTCGAAAGGAATTCAGCGTCGTTTTGCTTTACCGCCTGCCCGGCATTCACTGATCGATGGCACAGATCCTCATTACCTGGAAAAAACCCATAAGGAAGCCCGTCGCAAATGGAAAGTCATCGGGCGCTATCGTTTCAAAGTCCGTTCCCTCTCCATCTGGCTCAAAGTGACACGCCTCTATAAAATCGCCGAACAGATCCTTGACATCACCGAGAAAGACCTCCGACAGATCAGCAAAGTGCAGTCTTTTTTCAACCATTATCTTGACGCCACCGTCACCATCTTGGATAAGTACTCGCTCCTGTCCAGCCAACCTATTTCCAATGATGAGATTCGCAACGCCCTGGAAAAGACCCATGCGGGATTGCAAGACCTTATTCACGCCTATGAGGAACAGTTGAACAAACTCCTGGCCAAAGATCTGCTGGAGCTTGAGGTGGAAGTCAATGTGTTAAAGCAGACCCTTGATTCGAAAGGAGAGAAAAAATGACCACAGCGAATCAGACGGATCCTTTTGACATTCCCGGCCCCTTCGACCGCATCCAGGCGCCCGTAACACCTACCCCGGTGGTGTCGCCCCAGTCGCCCGCCGCGCCTTCTTTAGCGGAAAGCCGACCCGAGCCGGCAGTAACCCTCGCCGCCCTGCCCGCCGATCAGCAGCAAAAAGCGTTGGCCCTAGCCAAGCAAATCGATGTGAAAAACCCCCAAACCTTGCTGCAATACGGCTTGCCCGTACAGTCGGAGCTTTCTCGTTTTGCCGACAACATTCTCGATCATGTGCGGGCCAAGGATTCCGGCACCGTCGGGGAGGTTCTCGGCAACTTGATGCAAAAACTCAAGGAAGCCAATCCCGATGACCTGTTGGAATCGAAAGACAGCTTCTTCAATAAGTTCTTCAGTTCGGCCAAGCGTTCTGCCGAGAAGGTCTTGGCCCGCTACCAGACCTTGGGCAGCGAGATCGACCAGATCAGCCTCCAATTGGATAAAGCACGCCTTCAACTCCTGCGCGATATCACCTTGCTTGAAACCTTGTTCCACAAAAATCGGGAGTACTTCAACGAACTGAACGTCTACATCGCTGCCGCCCAGCATAAACTGGAGGAGCTACGCAACCAGACCATTCCTCAACTGCAGCAACGAGCTGCCGCCACCAATGACACAGCCCTTGTGCAGGAGCTGAATGATCACCTCCAATTTGTCGATCGGCTGGAAAAGAAGGTCCACGACCTGTTGATCAGCCGCACCGTCACCTTGCAGACAGCACCGCAGATCCGCCTGATTCAGAACAACGACCATGTGTTGGTGGAAAAGATTCAATCGTCCATCTTGACGACGATCCCGCTCTGGAAAAACCAGATCGTGCTCGCCTTAACGCTGCAACGCCAACAGGCGGCTCTGGCCATGCAGCGACAGGTCGCGGACACCACCAATGAACTGCTCCTGCGCAACTCGGAGATGCTCAAGACCAATACGATCGGTGTTGCTCGGGAAAATGAAAGGGCCATCGTCGATATGGCAACGTTGAAAAAGACCCAGGAAAACCTAATGAATACGCTGGAAGAGACCTTGAAAATACAGCAAGAGGGCCGCGTCAGACGTCGGGAAGCTGAGGCGGAACTGGCCCGGTTGGAGCAGGAGCTGAAAAACCGCATGGCTGCCATGGTCATCGGCGGTGAATACCGTTGAGGATTAAATAAGCTTTAGCGGCTGTTTGCCATCAATACCATCGTTTCAGGGGGGAGGGACCATTGGCATATAAGGTTACTTGTCCAAGTTGCGGGAGCAGGACCTATCGAAGCCGCGGCGATTATTGTCAATGCTCTCAGTGCAACATCGTCGGTTGGGAATGGAATCGCCCGACTGATGGTGAAGAGGATGAGCCGGGATTGAAATGCCCTGATTGCGGATATGACGGTTTTCGTCGTGTTGTGAACGTAGGCTTCCGATTCAGTGTCTATCGTTGCTCCGCCTGTCTGTACACGTTGATGAAACCGGGCGAATGAGAAATGAAAAAGCGACATGATAGAGCGGCCAGTTGTGATTGGCTCTACCATGTCGCTCAGTTTAGCGCTTTTTAATGGCAGACGTTGCCGATGACGGGCTCGATGGCTGACAGGAACTGGTTTCTTTACACCCCTTGGACGAGGCGGCCGTCGGTGCCGATGATGACAATCTGCCAGGGGATGATCTTGCCGCTGGCGGCAAGGGCTTTTTTCACGGCATTGACGATTCCGCCGCAGCAAGGGACTTCCATCCGAAGCACCGTCAGACTCTCGATCTCATGGGTGGCCAGGATCTCCGTCAGTTTTTCGGCGTAGTCGATGTCATCCAACTTCGGGCAGCCGATCAGGGTGATCTTGTTCTTCATAAAGTCCTGGTGAATCCCGGCGTAGGCGAAGGCAGTGCAGTCGGCGGCGATGAGCAGGCGGCAGTTGTCAAAATAAGGCGCCCGCGGGGAGACGAGCTTCAACTGGCAGGGCCACTGGCCGAGTTGCGATTCGGCGACGGCGCCCGATCCGATTCCGGCGTTGGTGCCCGCGCTGGCAGCGACAGGGGCGGCGCCAGGAGAGGTGCTCTCCGCGCTGGACGACCTTTCGAACACCCGCGCCCTCATGCCGGGACAGCCGAAGGAAGCAGCGGGAGCGGCGGAAGCGGCGGGAGCGGCGGGAGTGGCGGAAGCAGCGGGAGCGGCGGGAGCGGCGGGAGCGGCGGAAGCGGCGGAAGCGGCGGAAGCAGCGGAAGCGGCGGAAGCGGCGGAAGCGGCGGCTGCGGAAGTGCCGGCATGAGCATAAACAGCAGGAGCAGCCGCAGCGCCGTGTTTCAGTTCTTCTATGCGCTTTTTCACGGCCGCTTCGTCAAAAGGTGCCGCATCCCGCTCGACAAGTGTGATGGCGTCGGTGGGACACTCGGGGAGGCAGTCGCCGAGGCCGTCACAGTAGGCATCGGAGACCAATTTGGCCTTGCCGTTGATCAGCTGCAGGGCGCCTTCATGGCAGGCAGAGATACAGAGCCCACAGCCGTTGCATTTTTCCTCGTTGATGGTGACGATTTTGCGTTTCATATCTTTTATCCTCCTTCGGATTGGTTTGCCTTTGCATGTTCACTATAATAAAATTGGACGAAAAAATCGGTAGCCATGGCTACCGAAAACACAGGTGAAGGAATGAGCCCATGGACAGGGAAGGCAAGCGCCTCCTGCCGGCGTGCCCGCTTTTCGACGGCCTGGAACCTGCCGTGGTCAAGGAAATGCTGGTATGCCTGGAGCCGAGGATGAATCAGTACAAAAAGAGTGACACCATCGCTTTTGCGGGCGAAGCCTTTGACAGCATCGGCATTTTGCTCAAGGGGGAAGCCCGGGTGATCAAGGAAACGGCGGCAGGTCATCGGTCGATGATGGCCGTGGTCCGCCCCGGCGGCCTTTTTGGCGAGATCGTCGTCTTTTCCAGCAATGCCGTCTGGCCGGCTACCGTCATCGCCCAGGAGGAGTGCCAGGTGCTCTTCATCCCTCGGCGCAAACTGGTCGAGCAGTGTGAGCGCAGTTGCGCTTGGCACCGTGTGCTCATCCAGAACATGCTCCGCATCATCTCCGAGAAGGCCATGATGCTGAATAAAAAAGTGGAGTACCTGTCCATCAAAAGCATGCGTGGGAAGTTGAGCACCTTCTTTTTGGAGCAACACAAAAAATCCGGCGCCGCCACCTTTCGACTGCCCATGAAGCGGAACGAACTGGCCGACTTCCTGAACGTGTCCCGGCCGTCTATGTCCAGGGAGATGGCGCGCATGCGCGACGAAGGCTTGATCGACTTTCACCTCGAGACGGTGCGGATCATCGATGTGGAGAGATTGATGGAGACGGCGGAGTGAATAAATAATTTTTCGCTTTTTCAAGAAAACAAGAAGGAATTTTCAGAATTTTTGAAGAAAATCTATTTTTATCTTGATGGAGGTGATGCCATGTACGAGCAACAAGCGATTCCTATGGTGGTGACTGTGCCCTCGGTCAGCCATCCGCCGATCCCCTATGGCCTGGTCGAAGCCGCTGCTTGGGGACCCGACACCGGCGCGTCGAGTCCTACCAACCCTGTGCTCCAGTGGGGGCTGCATACCTACTGGGTGTACAACCTGGTTGACCGGTACGGCATAGGCATTGTCGCCTATGACGAAGCAGGAAATATCGTCGGGCAATGGGAAAAGACGGGCGTGAGTCACATCTGGCAGATCACAGTGGAAGCGGATACCCAGCGGGTGGTCTTCTGGGGGCAGAGCAACTACCGGATCGTGATGCGCTGGCATGAACTGTTCATCCCTTCCTTGACTGTTTCTCCTCCGGAGCAGGCTTTTCTTTCTGCGAGTTGAGAAGGGCAAAAGGCGAGGCAACCCGGCGATTTTCGCCGGGATTTTTCCCCTTTACGAAAAATCGCCTATTGGAGGATATGTTTTGTAACGAAGCGTTGGTTTCAAAACCGGCGCTTTTCATATGCTCCAATAATCTTACAGGAAGAGCCAACCTCCTTTTCGCAAATGAACGATAAGGATTTTTCAAAAAATTAAGACTTATGCAACAAAAATTGCATTATAATAGTGCTGGTATCCAATTTTTCCATGAAAAGCTGATTGTTTTTTTGGGGGGTAAGGTGATGCGGGACGAGCTGTTCATAACCGGATGTGATCAGGCCTTGAACTGCTGTTTTCATCCCCCATTCCCTATGGCAGGAGAGCGGCCCGCGGGCGCTCCCAAGCAGGTACGAAAGTCTTGCCGGAAGGAAGATTGCCTGAAGGTCCTTGGCAGAGCCTTCGACCTGAGTCCTAGCATCATGGCGCTCAAAGACTTGCAGCGCCTCCGCTATGTGCACGTGAACGAGAGCTTCCTTCGCGTCATCGGCTATCGCCGCGAAGAGATCATCGGACGCACGGCGGAGGAATTGGGCATCTGGTCTGGCCAATCCAAGGTGATCGACATCCTGCTGAAAAAGGACGCCGCTAAAAGCATGGAGATCATCTTTCGCACCCGTTCCGGCGAAGAGCGGAGCGGACTCATGTCGATGGAACGGATGCAATTGGATGGGCGTGAGTACATCCTGACGGTGACCAACGATATCACCGAACAGCGGCGCCTGGAGAAGGAACTGCAGCGGCTGGATCGGCTGAACCTGGTGGGACAACTGGCCAGCGCCTTTGGACATGAGATCCGCAATCCCTTGCAGACGGTGCGCGGTTTCCTTCAGATCTTGCAGCGCAAAGCCCAGTACCGTGATGACGATGAATACTTTGCCTTGATGATATCCGAACTGGATCGCGCCAATCAGATCATCACCGAATATCTGACCTTATCTCGAAAAAAGGCCGACTGTTTTGCCCGGAATAACGTAAACGAGGTTGTGCAGAAACTGGCGCCCCTTCTGGAGGCCCTAGCCATCAACGTCAATAAGCAGATCCGGTTCGACCTTGCGCCTGTGCCGGACATCTGGATGGATGAAAAACAAATCCGCCAGTTGATCCTCAATCTGTTAAACAACGGCCTGGAGGCCATGGCGCCGCGACAGGTGATCACCATCCGCACCGGCGTCACCGGCAATCGGGTCATCCTTTCTGTGGAGGATGAATTCCACCACAGTGGCGATGATATCAGATCTGCCGGTCTACTGGCCGTCGTTTTACATTTCGATAAGCCAGGTTAACCTGCATTAATGAATCGGCTGCAGTACCCGGGAATTTAACCCGCCTAATGAGCGGGCTTTTTTTTGTGATCCAAAGGATCTTCTTGAGATCCTTTTTTTCTGCGCGTAATCTGCTGCTTGCAAACAAAAAAACCACCGCTACCAGCGGTGGTTTGTTTGCCGGATCAAGAGCTACCAACTCTTTTTCCGAAGGTAACTGGCTTCAGCAGAGCGCAGATACCAAATACTGTTCTTCTAGTGTAGCCGTAGTTAGGCCACCACTTCAAGAACTCTGTAGCACCGCCTACATACCTCGCTCTGCTAATCCTGTTACCAGTGGCTGCTGCCAGTGGCGATAAGTCGTGTCTTACCGGGTTTGGACTCAAACGATAGTTACCGGATAAGGCGCAGCGGTCGGGGCTGAACGGGGGGTTTCGTGCACCCAGCCCATCTTGGA